>JAQUOK010000559.1 GCA_028717165.1 Victivallaceae bacterium
GATCTGACCTACCGCTGCAACAACAACTGCCGGCACTGCTGGCTGAGACTGCCACCGGTGGCAAAAAAGCGATCAGAGGAATTATCAACAATAGAAATACTGGACATCGTGAACCAGGCCCGCCAACTGGGCGTCGGTTCATTTGCAGTTTCCGGCGGGGAACCCATGCTGCGGAATGACTTCTATGAAATATTTGATTATATAACCTCGAAGGCAAGAAGCTACAGCATCAATACCAACGGAACTTTAATTACTCCTGAAATCGCCCGGCTGATGAAGCGCAAAGGAACGAAAATGGCAGCCATTTACGGCGCAACCGCAGAAACACATGACCATATAACCCGGAACCCGGGTTCCTACGAGGCAACAATGAGAGGATTCAGGTACTTGCAAGAAGCCGGGGCGGGCTTCACTGTGCAGTTGATACCGATGAAAGACAACTATCATGAATTTCCCAAAATGATTGAGCTGGCGCAATCCTTAAGCAGGCACTATCGAATAGGCGCTCCCTGGTTATACCTTTCCTCCTGCGGCGACCCTGAAATAAATAGAGAAATCAAGAGACAGAGACTTTCCCCTGAAGATGTTATAGAACTTGATAAACCCGATGTCGCTTATGAGGGAAGAAAACG
Source organism: Victivallaceae bacterium (assembly GCA_028717165.1). Classification (GTDB taxonomy): domain Bacteria; phylum Verrucomicrobiota; class Lentisphaeria; order Victivallales; family Victivallaceae; genus JAHOYW01. Next base: position 633 of record JAQUOK010000559.1, read on the forward strand.
GCAGAAGTCAACTGCTGAACAAACAGAAGACCGCCTTTTTGCTTCCTGCATAGAAAACCGACGGGATTTTCATATAGACCCCTATGGGAAGATGAGCTTCTGCGGTTTTATTAAAGACCCTGAACTTCGTTATGACTTAAGAAAAGGAACCGTCGGGGATTGCTGGGATAATTTTATTCCTTCCCTGAAAGATAAAGTAAGAGACGGCAGAGAATATTTTGAAAACTGCGGGTCATGTGAATCGAAAAAAGACTGCCGCTGGTGTCCTGGATATGCTTATTTGGAGCACGGCAGATATTCAGCAAAAATAGAGTACCTCTGTAAAGTCGCGGAAGCAAACAAAAAATATAAGGAAAAGTGGAAAATGAATCACAGACGCTATTTCCATATAGCGGAGATGACAATACAGTTGGATTCAGACCTGCCGATAACAGATAATACCTTTCACTCAAAATTCAGGCGTTTTCAGACAGACGGCCCCGGCAAAGACCATATAAGCATCAGACATCATTTTGAGCTTCCGGAGCTTGAGGATAAAAATTTAGGGAAAGAAGTCTATCGAAAAGTTCCATGGGCGATTTACCGGAACAATAATTCCTGGATATATACAGGTATATCATCAGCGGAGAATGATAAAAGCATTCATAGAGTTGCGGTTTTTAATGCAGACCATACCGGCGTTAATATCTACAATGACGAAATACGAAAAGATTATTACCTCAGAGGCAAAATTGGCTCATTGACCATGTTCCCGACAGACCAGATATTGATTGCGAACCTTCTTGCCGAAAGAAACGGCTGTTATCTGCATTCCTGCGGAATTAGCTTTAACGGCAAAGGGCTGCTTTTTGCCGGCCATTCCGAAGCCGGCAAGTCCACCATGTGCACCAAGTTCATGGGCAAGGCGGAGATACTGTGCGATGACCGGATTATTATTCGGAAAAAACCGGAAGGGTTCAGAATATACGGCACCTGGAGTCACGGGGATATTCCCGACGTATCCTCAAATTCCGCACCATTGGAGGCAATACTGTTCCTTGAGAAAGCCCAGACAAACGCAATTATTCCTTTGTCCGATAAAAAAGAAATAAGCAGACGCCTTTTGGCAACCCTGATACAGCCTTTCGTGACCCAGGGCTGGTGGAACAAAACGCTTAATGTACTTGAGGGTATAGCCGCTGAAGTGCCTTGCTATATTTTGAAAAGCGATAAAAGCAGCAAAATCGTGGAACTGCTGGAAAAGAAATTCATAACAGCTTGAGGAAATCACCGTATATCATACAAACTTTTTTTAATTTTTTATACTTGAAATGTCATTAAGGATAAGTAGAATATTATAAAGTTCTTTATAAGAATGTGATAAAACAATTGATTTTGCCGACGGCGTATAAGTTGAATTATAACCAGAAAGAACGAAAAACAAAATATGTTCCGGTTGTGCCGGGCATAAAGCAGTCAAAGGGAAAACTTAATTATGAGCCCCAAAAAATTATGGTCCCGTCCGGTATTGCTTGTTATCAGGCGAGAAAGCGAAGAACAGGTTTTGGTGACTTGTAAGGTTTGGCACGATCCAGATGTTACGCCAACCACTGAACATGACGGGTGTAAAGTATATGGCTCTTATTGCGGCGCCGTCTGTTACGACTGGCAAGACAGTTAGGTTAATTTTCAGAGCCATCCCATAGAAAATCGGGAGATACGAAATTTATGGAGGGCGAGACTCTGTCGAGCCGTAGAGGCTGGTCATATTCGTTTTCGCAAGAAAGAACGGCTCTCTATATTATTCCCACAAGCTTTAAAACGTAACAAGCGGCCTCTTCTTATACTCCAACGGGCCAAAAGGGTTTTCTGAGCAAAAAATTATCAGGAATCACGCGTCAGCCATGCAGAATAAATCAGCTTATGTTGAAATAACGAGTTTAAATAAGTTTTCTTTATGGAAAAATGCCGGGCCGCTCCTCGGAAAGCTTGACCTGGAACTCACCGAGAGGTGTAATAACAACTGTATTCACTGCTGCATCAATCTTGCCGAGCATGATAAACCGGCGAGAGATAAAGAACTTGCTACAAAAGAACTAAAGAAGATACTTGTTGACGCGGCGGACCTTGGCTGTATGACGGTACGTTTTACGGGAGGCGAACCGCTTTTGCGGGATGATTTCGAAGAGCTGTATATCTTTACCAGAAAACTCGGCATGAAAGCAATGCTGTTTACAAACGGCAGATTAATAACGCCTCGCCTTGCAAAACTGTTTTCAAAAATGCCGCCCGGCGAAAAAATAGAAGTAACCGTCTATGGCATGACGAAAGAATCATACGATTCCGCAGCACGGCGCAAAGGGGCTTATGAAGAAGCCTGGAAAGGCATCAACCTTCTTTTGGAGAACAATATTCCTTTTATCATAAAAAGTGCTCTCCTGCCTTCAAACAAGACGGAAATGAAAGAATTTGAAGCTTTCGCTTTGACCGTCCCCTGGATGGATAAGGCTCCGTCATACTCCATGTTCTTTGATTTAAGATGCCGGAGAGACTCTGGAACAAGAAATTCGC
>JAQUOK010000560.1 GCA_028717165.1 Victivallaceae bacterium
TTCAACGTCAATATTCTTCAGATTGTGCTGCGACGCGCCTTTTATGTAAATATTTTTTAACATTTTCGACTATCCCTCCTGATGCGGTGCATCCTTTCAGTGAAACCGCCCTCCTCCTCAAAAGCCCTGCCCTGCGAAACCAACTGACGATCCAGCAGATAGCAGCAAAGGTTCAGAAGATATAGAGCGGCGTTGGCGGCCAGGGTTGAGGTGGGAAGGACACGGACAGAGGAAGGGGAGGAAAGTTGCCGCTCGGTTTTTATCCAGTCTTGGACTTCTTCGAGGGTAGAGCATCTCTTTTCTTTGAAGCGGAGCAACGCCGGGTGATTGGGCTCCAGCAGCAACTGGTTTCTCTGCCGCAGAAAGTCTTCATAATCCAATTTCAGTTCTTCAAGGCTTGCCCGGGCAACGTTAGTCAGTTTTATCTCAAATTTTTTGGAGGTTCCGGCGCACTGGCTGCCTTCGGCGATATTCTGGACACCGGAACGCGCAGCCTGCACCATCTGGTCGTTAGTTCGGCTCTGCCGGTCTATATAAAGCTCACAGAAACGTACCGTAAGATCATAAATCAGCCGGGCTATCTGAAAACTCCTAAGCTCTCTGCAGCCGCCCTGAGGCCCCGCTAATCTCTCTTTCATCTCCCCTCCCCGTCCGTGTCCGTCCGTGTTCGTCCGTGTCTATCCGTGTTCTCCCACTTAGCCAGCAGGGTTTTCTTGCGCCGGCGCCAGTTCAGGACGGATGCCGTCAGGCCGGCTAAAAACACAAACCAGCAAAAACCCAGAAAAACGTTGCCGTACCTGACATAGAAAGTCAGTTTCGGTTTGAACGGCGCTTTGACATTTATAATCCCGGCGCGGCGCCCCCGGATTTCCGGCGCGGCGATGAATCCCTTTTTGAACAGGCAGTCGGAAATATAACCGTCCGGCTCAACCAGGCAACTGGCGCTGTTGTTACCGCAGCGCAGCATCGGCAGCCCGGTCTCGACGGCACGAAAAACGCTGTTGGCCAGATGCTGTTCCGGTTCCGAACTGGTTGGATACCAGGCGTCATTGGTTATGACCAGCAGCAGATTCGCGTTTTCAAGGGCTTCGCGACGGGAAATATACTCAAATACGTCCTCATAACAGATACTTATTCCGGCCCTTACCCCGGGCAGTATCCGCAAAGGACTGAAGCGGGCGCCGGAAACCAGGTCGCGGTGCATGTCGATGCGCTTGATCACCCATTCCGGCAGATATTTGCGGAAAGGCACATATTCGCCGAAAGGAACCCGCTGTACCTTGCTGTAGGTATCCTGAAGCGAACCGTCGGAAGCGAACAGGAAAGCGCTGTTGGTCATGCCGGGAATACGTTTTGAATACGGCGGCAGGGTTTCATAATCCACGGTACCGAGCAATACCGGCACTTTCGCGGATTTGATAAAATTGCCCAGGCCGTTCCGGTAACCGCGCCCCAGCCAGCTCCTGTCGTTATAGGCGAAAGGCGTCGCGGTTTCAGGCCAGATAATGATATCCGGGGCCGGGTTCAGCCGGGCCGCTTCATATGACATTTTCAGGTAAACTTCAAGCGCCTCGACAGCCTGCTCTATCGTCGCCTGCCGCCGCTGTGAAATATTCCCCTGGATCAGTCCGGCGTTAAAGCTGACCTGATTCGAAGGCTTTTTTTTCTCCCGGCAGCGGTAAGCGCCGCTAACAATAACCGCCAAGATCAGAAACAGGGTAAGAAAAAAAGGATAAGCCTGCGGAAATTTCGTCCGGTTCTTTGCAGCCGTGAAGCTGTTCCTGAAGGCAAGCGCCAAAGTAATGTTGGTCAGGACAATCAGAAAACTGATCCCGTAAGTCCCGGTTACGGAACAGATCTGGATCAGGGGCAGGTTCCGCCACTGGCCGGCCGAAACATAATTCCAGGGCAGGAGTCTGGAGCGGAACCATTCGATGATACACCACCAGGCGGCAAGCACTACGGCATAAAAAAAAGTTTTAAGTGCGGATTCAGGGATAAATTTCTTAACCGCGGAATACCCCTGAAGCTGAAGGGCATTGGGAATCAGCAGTCCGCGGGTAATTCCCGGAACCAGACAGGCCCAGGCGCTCACGAACAACGCCAGTACCGGAGTCATGAGGTAAGGGATCACCGGGTCGATTTCCCGCAGCCAGTAAAATCCGGTAAAAGCCCAGCCCAGCCCCCAGAAGAAACCGCTCAGCGCCGCCTTGCGCCAACTCCGCCCGAAACATATCAGGAACAGCGGCAGCAGCGCCACCCATGCCGCCGCGCTCCAGTTAAGCGGCGGAACAGAGGCGGTCATCAGCATGCCGGATAAGAACAAAATCATAAATTCGGCAATCCCGGTTATCCGGCGAAGCCGCCACGCTTCGTTGCCAGAACGTGTTTTTTCCTGTTTTTCCGCCGCCTGCATTTTTATTCCTTTTTAAGTTTCATGTTGAAATTAGTTTAGTTTGATTTGGAATTTATTCAATATAAAGTTATATTATTCTTTTGATTATAACCGAAATTCCGGGAGTGCAATTGACTTATGAAAGTCAGTGACCGTCTTGATTTTGATCACATCGTTATCGGCAGCGGCGTTGCCGGACTCTCCTCGGCCCTCCATCTGGCGGAAGCCGGAGGCAGCGTCGCCGTAGTTACCAAAAACGTCATCGACGAATGCAACACCAAACGCGCCCAGGGCGGAATCGCCTGCGTTCTGGATGAGAAAGACACTTTTGACGCGCACATCCAGGACACCCTTTATGCGGGAGCCGGACTTTGCAAGGAAGAAGTCGTCAGGAAAATTATCGAGGCCGGACCGGAAATCATTCATGAGTTCATTTCCCGCGGCGCCCATTTCACCACCCGCGGAGAACTCGGCGAAAGCACCAACAAAGACGAATACGACCTCGGCCGCGAAGGCGGACATTCCCGGCGCCGGATACTGCACGCCGGCGACATAACCGGCGAGGAAATCGAACGCATACTGGTGAGATCCTGCCGGGCCAATAAAAAAATCAAAATCTTTGAAAAACACATTTCGATCGATTTGATCATAAAACGCCGGAACGGCCTGAAAAGCCCGCACTGCACCGGCGTTTACGTACTGGACAGCAAAGCTGGCGTCGTCAAGACTTTTCACGGCCTGACCACCACGATCGCGACCGGGGGCAACGGCAAAGTTTATCTCTA
>JAQUOK010000561.1 GCA_028717165.1 Victivallaceae bacterium
AGCAATCTGGTTTTGTGCGGACATACTCACGGCGGCCAAGTCAGGATACCGTTTTTAGGGGCGCTTCTGACCTCTTCGCGCTACTGGCGGAAATTCGATTACGGACTCTTTGAAAACTCCCGGAGCGGAAGTCATATGATCGTTTCGGCGGGGCTGGGATGTTCCACTGTCCCGGTGCGGCTAGCCTGTCGCCGGGAACTGGTACTTGTCAGTATGATATAGCTGTTTTACGCTATTCCTGCTTCGTAAAGGTTTGCACCCGGTGTGAATCAATATCAGACTGTCGCTTTTTTCAAATTTTCTATTTTGGCTTTGCAGGTTTTTTCGACTAAATTGCGGAGCTTTTCAACGCGTTTCGCCAGATAAGCAAGTTCATCTTTCGTGATGCTGTAATCCTTTTTGTAACGGGCGTCGATATAAGCGTCTTTCAGCAATTTGAAAAGGCGTTCCTCTTCGGCGCTTTTCCTCGGAAAAATTTTCAGAAACTCCGGATAATAAGCTGCGGCTGTCGTGCCGAGTTTTTCTATGTTATGAAGCTTCGGGCGGTAACCGGAAGCCGTCAGGATTAGCGCACTGTAGAAACGTTCCGTCGCCTGGTGAAGTTCAAAAGCTGCATTATTCAGATATTTTTTTTTGTTTTCTTTGCTGATATTATGCTCGTAATTTTCATAGAACGTTTCAGCGCTTTCAAACCATTGTTCAAAATCTTCTTTCGCTATTTCCAGCCGGCGTACCGGATCGATTTTGCGCTTTCTTTCGAGCTTGTATTTGCCGGAATCGTAAAGCAGTATGCCCTCCTTCTTGATGTCGGAAAAAAAGTAACGTCCCTCCCGAAGCCCGGTATTTACATATTCTATGTCATGGCTGATAATCTCCAGCGGCGTGCGTTGTCTCCATAAAGCTCCGTAATACTCCTTTTCCGCCTGTGCCCAGAGGCTTGCGTCGCCTGTGGTTTTCCAGTCTTCAGTGATAACCAGAATATCGAAATCGCTTTTGTAGGTATAGGTGATATGGTCTTCGACGTATTCGTCATCGACCCAGTTGCCGCGGGCGTGGCTGCCGAACAGGATGATGAACTGCGTTTGCGGAGCTTTTTCCAGAATAATCGACTTGAGCCGTTTAAGCTCCTGTTTTTTATTTAAAGGAAGATGTGCCAGTGATTTTTTCATAGGGGAAATATACCGCCATGTCGCGGATTGCCAAAGGCTTTAAAAAAAGAAAATCTGATTTTATGCTGATTTATCAGGAACGACTAACTACTCCGCCTGAAGGCGGTACTACAAACGTGATAGAAAAAACTCTTGCCTTTGGATGAGATGGTTTACGCCTTGCCGTCTTCGTCTTTTTTTCCTATTTGCTCCAGTTTTTTGGCAATGGCATTCAGGCGGAATTCGATTGAATTCAGGATCCAGAACTGAAAATGTTCTACTTTGGTTTGTTTATGGATCATCCAGATTATCTTGACGGAAACCAGCAGAACCCCGATTTCAATGGACAGCAGAGGCGTGAGGTAGGGGATTTTGAAATCCCAGAAATGGCGCAGAATATCAGCTAAAAAAATGGCGCACAGAAGAAAAACGAAAATGCAGTTGAGAATGCGTTCCCGGAGGTCGTAGCCGGCGCCGCCGATTGCGCCGATGATCTTCCGGATTTGTTCTTTTTCTTTGCGGTAGTCTTCAAGTTCCTTGCGTAACGCTTCGATCTCCTGTTGCTTTTCCATTGTTTTAATCCTGCTGTAATTTTCCAATTGACCTTGATTTACTATAATCGGAATGCGGGGAAAAAACAAGTAAACTGTTTTACGTCAAAAAATAAACTTGATTTTAGGAATTTGTTATTTTGACAGGATTAACAGGATAATACAGGATAAAAAAGTGGTTTTAGTAGTGCCGAGAGCAGCCTTGCTCCGGTACCGAGAGTCATAAAAGCGGATATAAACTTTAGCGGTCACGGTGCGAGGCCGCACTCGTGACTACTGAAAATTCCCGGCAAGGCCGTTTAAGTTCATCTTATAATTTGTTATTTTGACAGGATTAACAGGATAATACAGGATAAAATAAAATCTTGTTAATCCTGTTAATCCTGTCTAAAAAAATCCCAGCGTTAGGTTCACCGCTTATTATACAGGACTAAGTTCGAAGCTTACCCGGCGATTGACTGCGCGGGCGGCTTTTTCAATGCTTTGCAGGGTTATTGACGGATTGTCTGGGTTTAAAAGGCGATCAACAACAGCGCGGCTGGTGTGCATTCGCCGGGCTAATTCCGCTTTGCTTATATCGGCTTCCTGCATCGCTTTCTGAATCTGCCATGCAAGAACTCTTTTTATGGCGGCGGCTTCGCATTGATCAAGTATTTTGTTTTCTTCTAAAAAATCGTCAAAACTACTGCCGATATGTTTATTATGTTTTTTCATGATTATTCGCTCCTGTGTTGCTGAAGGCGTTTTTTAGCTGTTTTAAGTTCATTTTCAGGTGTTTTCTGTGATTTCTTTATAAACCCGTGTAATAATATCATCAAGTCATCGTCAACTGTAAACAGAACCCGGGCAATACCTGTTGGAATATTTACCCTGACTTCCCATAAGTCGCTTGTCATTTTCCGCACTACCGGCATTCCAAGAGGCCAGCCGTATTGAACAACCTTTATTTCCGTGCCAATAGCTTTTTTATGTGCATCCGGTAACGAAAACTGGCTCTTTACCGTTCAAGGTCTTGAAAAACACCACTTTTAAAGCTATTTCATCATTTTTCATAGCATATAATAGTATCTTTTTTGATGCATGTCAAGTATTAAAAGAATTTTATTTTTTGCTCTGGAAAGGTGTTGATTAGTCTTTACAAAATGAGAGTTAAGAAAAATATAATCTTGCTATTGCAATCAATGTATATGTTTATTTGCCCTACGAGCGATACGAGCATAGCGATCCGTTCGAAGCTCCACTAGAAATTACATTTTTACCATAGAAAATTTGCTAAAATATATAAGTGAAATATTGTAGGAAAGTATTTAATATATTCACTATCATCCCATAATTTGTTTAAATTAACGATTTTCTGATTATTTTGAGCTTACGAATTTTCATTTTAACTTACCCCAGTTTCGGTTTTCAAAAGTTTTGAGTTCAGTTCAGCATTGGCTGAATCCGGGCAAATATGCCTGTTCCGGAGCAGCACGCATCC
>JAQUOK010000562.1 GCA_028717165.1 Victivallaceae bacterium
ACAACCGCGCGCGCCGCAAACTGCCTGCCCGGTATTGTAAAGATTGCGCGGTTTGTGCTTGAATGGGCTCCAGTCTCCGGGAACGGTATCAACCCCCTGCATATACTGTTCTTCAGCCGGCATTTTCCTGGCCGCTTCTTTCGCGCCGCGAAACGCCGTGTTACAGGCCTGACAGTCAATATTGGCCCATTCCACCTCGTGTCCGGCTAAGTTTACCTTAATCGGATTATCCGGGTCAAAAGCCTGTCCGGGACATGCCCTGACGCATGCCATGCATTTGTTGCAAAGTCTGGGGCCGTCGTATATCGGGTCCGGTTCAAGCTCAAGATCGGTAATTATAATGCCGACGCGGTTGCGCGGCCCGAATTGCGGCGACAGAAACATTTTGCTGTAACCGATTTCTCCCAGCCCGCATAAAAAAGCTGCTATCCGCAAATGGACCATCACGTCAGGAGCCGCGCGCCCGGGAGCTACCGGAACAGAATTTTTATTTAAATAACCTTCATTGCCGATAGCGCGCCAGTCGCTCTGATGCCCGTAGGGAATTGCTTCATATCCCCGGTCTTCGATATATTTGCTCAGATTAATCACATTCATCGGCATGTAGAGATAGGTCAGGCCGCCGTAACCCATTGCCGAATAATTACTGAAAAAGGTTCCTTCCTCGATCCCGCGCAAACTGCCGCGGTTAACCCGAAAAACCATGCCGATTATTGATTTGGCTTCGGGCATGATCTGTCTGGGATCCATTTGAGTCGGGGCTCCTGCCCAGCGTTCTATATTGCCGATACCTGCGGCATCGGCTCCGAAAGCCAGAGCCTGTTTCTTAACCAGTTCGGCCGCCGTTACCGGATCATTCAGATCTTCCGAATAAAATTCCCTGGTCATCACCGCCATGATAACTTTTTCCTTTACTTTTGTTAATATTTACCACGAAGAACGCGAAAAACACGAAAAATATTTATATATTTTACGCCGTGTGCAAGTTTTTTTTTCGACATTTTAGCCTCGGAGAGGAAACGCAATGGCGGGCGAGACTCTGTCGAGCCGCAAACGGTTAACGTATCTCGGCTCGTGGGGACACTCGCCCTCCATGAAATGTGTAATGCGGCGGTATTCGAAAACAAGCCGTATCCCGGCAGGCACAATAAAAAAACTTGCACACGGCGTATATTTTTTATTCTTCCGGATAATTCGTCTTTTTATTTTTCACGGGAACGCCGGCCGTCAAGCCGGCATCCTCGCAACTCGCAGCTCATTCATACAAATTTTGCTAAAGCTTTCGTTGCCTCCTGCATTTTTTTCACTATTTCGGATTTTTCGGCATAAGCGCCGATACCGAAACTTATGCCAAGCGCATAATGTAATTCCTGATCTTCTTTGCCCATCACCGGAAACGCCAGGGCAATACTGGTAGAACTATGGAGCGGAGAAACGGCATAGCCGTTTGTCCGAACTTCTTCGAGGTGTTTTTCAAATTCTTCAGGATTATTCCACTCCCTGTGCCCGTAATCATAAAACGGATAAAGTTCCGTTACCGGTGAAAATTCATCCGGGGCCAGAAAAGCCTGAAACAATATCCCGGTGGCCGATACATAGGGCCTGAAACGCTGAAGCATACGGCGCTGGATCATGCCGGGACGTTCAGGAGATAAGCGCAGACGGCACCAGATGCCGTCATCCGTGAATTCAGAAAAAGTAAATGTCCCGTCGGGAAAATACTCTTTTAATTCCAGCATTAAAGGTACCGCCTGAGCGAGAACCGCACTGCTGTTGCCGCTACGGACAACGGCCACCAGCCCTGAACCGATGAAATATTTCCCGTCAGGATCGCGTTCCAGCCAGGCGGCGGCACATAGTGTCCGTATTATATTGTAAGCCGTAGTTGTCTTCAGGCCGACCTGAACGGATACCTCGTTCAAAGTCAAACCGCCTTCGGCCTGAGCGATTATCTCAACTATTTCCGTCCCGCGCAAAACCGATTGTACCAGATTGCTGCCTGCCATTATTAAACCCTTGATTAGTAATTCATCTTTCATCATTGATGAATATTATTTCATCTATTATAATTATACATGTTTTTTTCAAAAATATCAATACCTTTGAGTAAATTTTTCACTTTTTCCTGTCCGCGGCATTGACAACGAGCGAAAAATATATTATAATTTTATTGTCAGCAATAAAGAATAATTGTCAACATTATTGACAATGGAGAAAAAATATGATCCAATCTTTAGAAAGGGCTTTTAAAATACTGGAACTTATGAATACGCTGGAATGTGCGCAAAAGGGGATGGGCGGACTCGAAATAAGCAAAAAGCTTGGCCTTAAACATCCTACTGTGCACAATTTCCTGAAATCCCTTGTCGAACTGGGCTATATTGAACAGAACCCGGAAACCAGTAAATTCCGGCTTGCCGCAAAAACCCGGGAACTGGGCATGAACATGATGTTGTCCAAATCACTGGCCATATGCGCGCAGCCGCATTTACAGGCGCTGACCGGACAAACCGATGAAACTTCCATCCTGATACTTCTGGATAATGATCTTAGGCACACAATCCTGATAGAAGAGTGCAAAAAACCTTACAGGATCGCGGTTTCTTCAACTATTGACCGGAATTTCTACAATACCGCTACCGGCAGGGTATTGCTGGCAAATATGGGGGATGAAGAGTTGTCCGCCTTCCTCCGGCGCGTACCACCGGCTTTCGGAGATTCCGGCATTCCGTCCGACGAGATAGAAATGCTGAAAATAATCCGTGATATCCGAAGTCGGGGATATGAATGTATCATTAAAAAGGAAATAACCGTTATCGGGGCGCCGCTGGTCAATCGTTCCAGCGGACTTAATGCTGCGATCGGCATATATTTTCCGACTAACGGCAGAACCCGGGAAGAAATTCAGGAACTGGTACGGAAAACACAAAATACGGCAAATAATATAGCGCAAATTATAAAAATCCATTAATTGGACTCAGGAGGTGTCAAATGTCGAATCCGCTATACAGGTCGACGGGAATAAAAAGAATTTTTACACTCATCGAACGCGTGCCTGGGTAAGGCATCGCATGCTATCCGGCTGAAACGTGCCGGACACGCCAATTATCCATTTCAGGCGTGTAGTCTGCCTCCCATCGCAAGATGAGGCGGAGGGACAAAGTCACGG
>JAQUOK010000563.1 GCA_028717165.1 Victivallaceae bacterium
TCAGGAAACCGGCTCAATGGGACAGTTTATCGATCACCCGTTTTCCGATCGGGCAGGGGCTGAGCTGCTCGCCTTTACAGCTCGTCCGGGCTTACTGCGCGCTGGCCAACCGCGGCCAACTGCCTAAACTGCGCCTGATCGACCGCATCAGGGATCCGGGAAAAAATAAATCCATTAAAATGTGGACGGCAAAACCCGTAGATATCTATCATAATCCGAATACCTGGAAAATAATGATCGATATGATGGCGCTGGTAACCAGGGAAGGCGGAACCGCCACACAAGCCGCCATCCCCGGCTACGACGTCGCGGGCAAAACCGGAACCAGCCAGAAATTCCTTGACGGCGCTTATTCGCACTCGAAATATTTCGCAACCTTCATCGGCTTTGTTCCTGCCTACAAGCCCGCGTTTGTTTTGCTGGTAACGGCTGACGAACCCAAGGGCGCGACTTACGGCGGAACGGTTTCCGCCCCGACTTTCAGGCGAATCGCCGAACGCACGTTAATATATATGAATATAAAGCCAGATCCGGCATTATTGAGAGATAAATAAAGAGAGGATGATTTTATGGAATTAATGATTGCAATTGCGGGAGGATTCGCGGGGGGAGTTCTGGGAGTTATCGGAACTATTTTCAGTTCATATTACGGCCCCAGGAAAATGGAGGAATGGCGAGAAAAAAGAAAAGCTGAGAAATGGGATAATCCAAGAAAAGAATTGCTTTTAAAAATACTTAGTGACCCTGAACGGCAACTGCGTTCCATTGAGACGCTATGCCGGATATCCGGCACTAATGGAGAAGAATGTCGAAGATTATTAATAGAAATAGAAGCAAGAGGTATTCGTCTGAAGGATAACCGTGAAGGTTGGGTATTAATTAAGAATAAGCCACTGAGTGAAATAACTGAAGATGAGATAGGCAACGATTAACAGATAATCTTACCTGTTCTTTTATTTATGACCAAGGGAAATTATGGGAATAGAATACAAAATCAAACAAGGGGATAAAATTCATTTTGTCGGTATAGGCGGCATCGGCATGAGCGGTTTAGCTCAACTTTTCGCGGCGCACGGCTGTGAAGTGTCCGGCAGCGACCGCGGCGCGGCACAAAGCGAAAACCAGGCGATCATCAGCCCACTTCTAGCTCAAAATATTAAAATATTCCCTCAGGACGGCTCTTTCATAAAAAGCATTACCCCAGATTGTCTGGTTTATTCGACCGCCATTGAGGATGACAACCCCGATTTCCTGGCGGCGCCGGAAATTCCCCGCGTTCACCGCGCTGGAGCCCTGGCGGCCGCAGTTGCCCTGAACCGCAAACAGGTTTCCATTGCGGTTGCCGGAAGCTGCGGCAAAACCACCGTTACCGCCTGGCTGGCGGAAGCCCTGTACAATCTCGGCGCCGATCCGGCCTGCCTGGACGGCGGACTGGTCAATACTTTCCGGGCGCCGGCCTGTGCCGGGAATTACCGGAACGGCAAAGGCAGATACTTTGTTTTCGAAGCCGATGAAAGCGATAAGAGCCTGCTGGTCTACCGTCCGGATTACGTGCTCATCCTGAATATGGGAACCGACCATTACCCCAAAGAAGAGCTTGCCGAAGTATTTGCGTCCTTCGCGACAGGCGCCGGGAAAGGCGTAATCCTTGAACGGGAAGTATATTCGCTGATAAAAGACCGTCTCCCTGAAAAGTTGCGGGTAATTGTTTTCGGGCCGGAAGTTCACTCCTATGAAATAAGCGACGGCCGGGCAAAAGCAAAAATCGGCGACGGCGAAATAATTCTGCCGGTTCCGGGGAGGCATAACGCTTTTAATGCGGCGGCGGTACTGGCGACGCTTGCGGAACTCGGTTATGACTGTGAAGCGGCGCGGGCGGCGGCGGAGAATTTCAACGGCGTCCGGCGGCGTTTTGACCATGCCGGGCACACCGCCGCGGGAGCGGCGGTTTACGACGATTACGCCCATAATCCCGAAAAAATAGCTTCGTGCATACATGCGGCACAGGAAATCGCCGCCGGTAAAGTATTCGCAGTGTTTCAGCCGCATGGTTTCGGGCCGTTCGGCTTCATGCGGGAAACGCTGTTCGAGGCGCTCGAAAAAACTTTGCGTCCGGAAGACAGATTTATCTTTCTGCCGCCTTTTTACGCCGGGGGCACTTCCTCATTCAAGCCGAGTTCCGAAGAAGTAACGGTTTCTTACCGGCAAAACGGGACAAAAAAATATTTCTGCTATCCTTCCCGCGCCGAACTGACGAAGCATCTGGACGCGGAAGCCGGAAAAGGCGATATGATCCTGATCATGGGCGCACGCGACAATTCGCTTGCCGATTACGCCCGAAGCTTGGCTAAATAAATTGACGGCACCGACAAAAGAATTGAGAAAATGGGACTTTTGAGACACGTGGAACGCTTGGGACTTTGAGGTTAAATTCAAAAGTCTCAACCGTCCCAAGAACCCGAATCGCTGTTAAGCAGGACTTTTTTCGGGACCGTCTAAATTGTAAAATACTTAAAAGCATGACTTTCTTTTCTTAACGGCTTTGTCAATCCGCAGGATGGCTGTATATTTTCTGCATGAAGAAATCATTGTCACATTTGCCGAAACATAAAAGGGAAGAACTCAGGGCGGTTACCGGGATCATTACTGAAATGATCGACGCCGAATTCATTATTCTGTTCGGCAGTTACGCCCGCGGCAACTGGGTCGAGGACAGATATATCGGTGATGACAATATTCTTTATGAATACCAAAGCGATTATGATCTGCTTGTCGTCGTGCAAGACCTCCCGAAATACCAATATAAAGGCTGCCGTAAACGGATCAGAAGAAAAGCCCGCATAGCGGCGGACTGCGATACCCGGCTGAGCATCATCATGCACAGCGTCGATGAAGTCAAAGCGGCGATAAAACGCGGAAATTATTTCTTCTGCGATATTAAAAAAGAGGGAATATTACTGCATTCATCCGGACGTTTCCGGCTTCCGGCAGTGAAAGAACTCAATATTGAACAACGCCTGGACAACGCTGAAAGAGATTTCAAAAACTGGTTTGAAAGCGCGAACGATTTTTATCGTAGTTTCAAATATGATATAAAAGATGAAAAGTTTAATATTGCGGCTTTTCATTTACATCAAACTGTTGAACGTCTTTATCATACGGATTC
>JAQUOK010000564.1 GCA_028717165.1 Victivallaceae bacterium
CTGCTGTTCAGAACGTTCCGAATAAGCAAAATCTCCGCAAAACAGCGTAAAACGCAACGCTTATCGGGGCTGGGATTCAAGCCAGCGTTCGGCGTCTATCGCGGCCCTGCATCCCATGCCCGCGGCCGTAATCGCCTGGCGGTAAACATGGTCGGCGCAATCGCCGGCGGCAAAAACCCCGTCAACGCTCGTATAGCCGGAACCGCCCTTCAACTTGATAAAGCCTTTGTCGTCAGTTTCAACTGCGCCCTTAAAGACTTCAGTATTGGGTACATGCCCCAGGGCCGCGAAATAGCCTTTGGCCTCGACAATGGTCTCACTGTTATCCTTAAGGTTTTTCACCCTGACCTTTTCGACTTCCGAATCGCCTATTATTTCCACCACCTGAGAACTCCACATGAACTCGATCTTGGGATTGGCCATGGCGCGGTCGCCCATGATCCTGGAGGCCCGCAGTTCATCCCGGCGGTGCACAACCGTCACTTTGCTGGCGAATTTAGTCAGAAACAAAGCTTCCTCCATCGCGGTATCGCCGCCGCCGACGACCAGGACGGGCACATTTCTGAAAAAAGCCCCGTCACAGGTGGCGCAGGCGGAAACTCCTTTATTTTTCAGGCGGTCTTCCGACTCCAGCCCCAGCCAGCGCGGCGCCGCGCCGGTTGCGATGATCAGAGCCCTGGCCTCAACCGTTTCCCCGGATGCAAGCCGGAGTTTGTGCGGCCCGCCGTCTTTTAATTCAACTTCGCTTACGGTGTCGTTTTTTACCCGGGTCCCGAAATTTTCAGCCTGCTGCTGAAACTTAAACATCAGTTCATACCCGTTAACCGCTTCCGGAAATCCCGGATAATTTTCCACATCCGAAGTCTGGGTCAGCAGTCCTCCCGGAAGCTGTCCGGTAATGACCAGCGGCTCCAGGTCGGCTCTTGAACTGTAAATGGCAGCGGTCAGGCCGGCGGCCCCGGAACCTATTATGACAATATTTTCCATAACTTATCTTTTCCCCGAATTATTTCCATTTTCCGTTTTATCCTGGGATAAACTCGCGATCGAATGCGGACTCAGCAGACGGGTCATTGTCGGCAGGTCCGGCAGGTCGTCTTCAAGATGAATTCCGCGCAGTACCTTGATAAGGTCATAAGCGATCTTTTCAGTATTGATGATTATCCGGTTGATCTTGCCGAGACAGTACTGGTAGAACCAGAATGCGACATACGCAATGATAAGCGCGGTTATCAGAGGGTAAAAACTTTGCGAAATGCTGTAGGCGAGTTCGTGCCAGTTGCAGACCGCGGAACCGGAAAAATGCCGCAGGGCACGGAAAATGACCGTTCCCGCCCCCAGCAATCCCAGAACCGATGAATAAATGGCGCAATTGAGCAGCAGACGGGTAGTTTTAAGCATCCGTTCATATTCAGCTTTGAGGGCGATATTCATTTCATCCTTGCATACTTCAAAGCCGTCGGCGACATTCCTGAATGCCGAAAACAAAATCCTGCCGAGCGGCGTATTATAAGGGGAGCAGGCCTCCATGGCAAACCCCAGTTCCCCGTCATAAAGGACGGTTTTTACCCGGTGGACGAGTTCTTTGGGATAGGTGCGGTGGCGGCGGATGAAACACCAGGTTATTATGGCGGCGGCGCAGAAAAGCGTGAAGTTCAGCAGCAGCAATATCCATATGAAGAAACCCCAGAAGCCGCCGGCCACCAAAAAAGATTTGCGTTTGAAAAAATCATTTTCTTTTTTTGTACCGCTGACCTTCTTTTCCGGCGTTTCAGACTGTCCGAGCTTACCGGCCTGTCCGGCGTTTTCAGCCGGGGCGGCTTTTTCGGACTGTTCGATCTTTTCCGGTTTTCCAGCGCTTTCGTTGTTCTCAGAAGCCTGGGCGAAAACTGCCTGCTGGACGAAAAAACAAAAAGCTGCCGCAGCCAGAACAGCAGGAATTCCGTTGATTTTCATAATTTTCATTTTCCATAACCCTTTACTTAAAATTTACTTTGATCCTCCGGGATATTCTTTTTTTAACATCTCCTCATATAGTTGCAGTTTTTTATTTTTATTGCCTTTATAAATAGTAATCGTTTCTTCAAGGGAACGTCTGCGCCCGGGCGCTTCCGGGGGAAATACGGCTATGTTTTCCAGAAAGCAATCCAATGCGCCCTGGACGTTTTTCTGTTCCAGCAGCATTTTCCCCAGTCTGAAATTGGCGACAGCGGAATATTCGGGCGCCGCCAGTTCAAACGAACCGCGGTATGCTTTTTCGGCATTGTCCCGCAGATCAAGTTTCGCCCAGGCGTTGCCCAGAAGCAGAAGCCCATAAGCGCAGGAGGCGGCTTCCAGCGGCGGCATTACCATGTCATATTTCAGCAGCGGTTCCAGAAGGGAAACAGCGCTTTTATAGTCTTTTTCAGCTATTTTCAGCCTGGCGAGAAGGAGTTTTATTTTCAGTTCCATAGTCGGGAAATTATAAGCGGCGGCAAGTGAGTTCAGCAGGTTTTGCGCTTCCCCGAATTTTCCGGCGTTCAGGAAGGCTTCCGCTTTGGCCATTTCCGGCGGCAAAGTCATTTTCACCAGCTTGAAATCCCGGCGCCGCAGGATCTGTTCCCGCTCGTCCAGTTGAATGGTAAGATTTCCCTCCTTATCGGATTTCAGCAGGTCGGCCTTGAGCCAGGTGTCATTGGTCAGAAGCACTTTTACCGGCGTCCCTTTGCCGTACAGGACGGAAATAGACAACGCTATGAATAATGTAAAAAACAGTTTAAACATCATACTCCCCGATAAACTGCACTAAAACTTCCCGGTCCCTGGGCCCGTCAAATTCGCAAAAATAAATTCCCTGCCAGGTACCGAGGCACAATTTCCCGTCCTCGACCGGGATAGTTTGCGAAAACCCCATCATGGAAGCTTTGATATGGGCGGCGCTGTTGCCTTCAAAATGCCGGAAAATGGGATTATTCCAGGCAACAAGCTGTTCCGTTCCCACTATTATGTCATGCTGAACGGCCGGGTCGGCATTTTCGTTGACCGTCAGCCCGGCAGTCGTATGCCGGCAAAAAACATGACATATTCCCGATTTGAAATTTTCAGGTATCAACGCGCTTAACCGGCTGGTGCAATTTATCATTTCGCTGTGTCTGTTTGTTTTGATATTGATCTTATGCATAA
>JAQUOK010000565.1 GCA_028717165.1 Victivallaceae bacterium
AACCATACTCCCGCCTGCCGGTCGACATAATTCTCATACGGCCCCAAACCGAAATATTCAACCTGTTCGAGATCTTTCGGCAGAGCGAGCCGGACACCGAGGCGAGGCAGATCATCGAAATAATCCGGAACTTCAAAATTGTTTTCAAGCAGAATCGCTCCGCCGGCAAGGGAACTGTATTTCTGTTCGTGTACAAGTTGGGCTTCATTGCCTTTTACGATCTGCCTGACGAACAATCTGCCGTCTTTAAACGTACTCGATTGAAGTTGCGCTTCGCTTCTGTCAATCCCTTTTTTCAACCAGAGATTAAGGATGCGGGAATCGTCTTTGCCGCTCCAGTTCTTAATTCCGTCATTATCTGTCGGGGCCCGCCAGATAGAGGTTTTTACGGTTGAATCCGGGATGCCGTTAATTTTCAGGATATTATCAAAACGGCAATCGGGGTTCAGCCCGGTATCCGCGACGAATGAGAAATATTTTCCGGCCGGCTCTTCCGACAGTTTGAATTGTTCCCAGGCGACTTCATGGCCGGGTTCCGCCCATAGTTCCGGTTTCGCAAGCCGGAATGAAAAGCGCAGATATGAGTTTACATTATTACAGGCGGACTTGTCGATGTCCAGTTTTATCTCCTGTTTGTGCCGGGGCGCTATGTACGGCATGGGCGTAATGCCGCGTTGAATGGTCTTTGAGCCGGATTTTATTTCCCAGGATATTTCCAGGCCGGACAGGTCCGTGAAATAATTTTTATTGAAGATCTCAAACCTGCCTCCGGGTAAATCTACTGCGGAAACTTCCAGCGGCTGGGCCAGCTTCTTAAATTCAAACATTGCCGGGTGAGGGGTGCGGTCAGGCCATACCAGACCGTCGGCGCAAAAATTTGAATCATTCGGTTCATCGCCGAAATCACCGCCGTAAGCCCAGTATTCTATGCCGTTGCCGTCAATTTTTTTTATTCCGTGATCCACCCACTCCCAGATAAAGCCGCCCTGCAGACCGCGATATTTTTCGAATATTTCAAAATATTCTTCCAAGTTGCCGTTGCTGTTGCCCATGGCATGAGAGTATTCGCAAAGAATAAAGGGACGGGGATCTTTCCGTTCCGTTACCCATTGCACGCAATCATCAACCGCGGCGTACATGGGAGCGATATAATCGCTTAATACCATGTCAATACCGTCAATCTTCTTGTGGTAACCTCTATGGCAGACGCCTTCATGGTGCAGGGTGCGGGACGGATCGAAATACCGTATCCAGCCGGCCATGGCCGCGTGGTTCTCCCCGCAGCCGGATTCGTTGCCCAGCGACCAGGCATAGATGCAGGGATGATTCTTGTCCCGTTCCGCCATTTTTACCGCGCGGTCGAGGAAGGCGTTCGCCCATTGCGGATTGGAACAGAAATCGTTGTAATAGGCGTGGTGTTCGAGGTTGGCTTCGTCGATCACATAAAATCCGTATTCGTCACAGAGGTCGTAAAATTCGGGAGCGTTGGGGTAGTGTGAAGTACGTATCGCATTGAAATTGAACTGTTTCATTAAAGTTAAGTCTTTTTTCATCAGTTCCCGGCTGACCGTCTTGCCGTGAACATCGTCATGGTCGTGACGGTTTACCCCTTTGATCAGAACCGCCTGTCCGTTGATCAGCAGTTCACGGTTTTTAATTTCAATGTTCCTGAAACCGGCTTTTACGCCGGCGGCGTCGCAAATATTGCCGTCAGGATCGACCAGGGTTACCGTTAAAGTGTAGAGATATGGGGATTCCGGGCTCCATTTGCGGGGAGTCGGGACAGCAATTGCCATGTTGCTTTTAGTACGGCGGGGGTCTTTTGATATCGGGTACCAGTTATTTGAAAGGCCTTGGGCATCCGTCTCCGCTGGAGTAGCAAAAACGCTTTTGCCTTCGGCATCATAAAGCCGGCAAAAGAGTTTCCAGCCTTCACTGGAACTTGTGAAACTGCTGTTAAATTTTATATTGAGTTTACCGTTTTCGCACTTGTCGTCCAAACTGGCGGTAACGAAAATATCGGAAATGGAATTCCACGGTTCGCTGCGCAGATAAACGTCCCGGTAAATTCCCGCCATCCACCAATGATCCTGGTCTTCGAGAAAACTGGCGTCCGACCATCTGATCACGATCACCGCCAGATAATTTTGCCCATCTTGCAGAAAGGGACTGATGTCGAATTCCGTGGCCGTACGGCTGTCCTTGGCATAACCGATTTCCCGGCCGTTCAGATAAATCAGGAAAAAGCTTTCGACGCCGTCGAAATGCAGGATGGTCCGCCGTTCCCGCCAGGCCTGGTCAAGCTCGAAAGTACGGCGATAAACTCCGGTCGGGTTTTCTTCCGGGACGGTTGGAGGCGGATTATCCCACGGCATTTGAATGTTCGTGTAATGCGGTATGCCGTATCCCTGCATATTGAAACATCCCGGAACATTTATTACGTCCCAGGCACTGTCGTCCGTATCCGGGGCGATATATTCCGTACTGAGCTGTTCAGGGGCGGTGGTATAGTGAAATTTCCATTTGCCGTTCAGTTCTTTTACCCATGGCGAAAATGGACGAAAAACTTTTCGCGCGGATTTTTCATCGGAGAAATTGAACAAATTGGCCCGTGCCGGAAGACGGTTCAGGCCCGTGCATTCCGGGCTTTGCCAGATTTTTTTATCGAGAATAGTTTTTTTCATAGGAAAACCCTTTTATACTTTATTAGTCTGAAAATTTAACAATTAACGTCATATGTTAAAAACTTTTGATTAAATTTTCAAGCCACGGCTGTCCCCAGCCGTGCGTCACACAACTGCGCCCCTGGGGACAGGGGCGGCTACACCATTTCGCAAACGAATAAAAAGTTAATAATTCGACTTAAAACCTTTTAAATATGTAAATATGGTATTTTGTGTATTATAATATACATATATTTTGCTGCATAAAAATAGATTTATTGGTAATATGAAATATGAAATATGGTAGAAAAGATTCCGATACTATTAATTTGGCTGCGCATGAGCATGACGTCATATACCGCAGTTTGCCCCTGGCTCCGTCCGAACGTTTCGGGCTTGGGCTCATGATCAAGCCGGGGAGCCGCCTGGAATACGATGAGGAAATTCATCCGCGTTTTGCCCTGATAATCGTCCTGCGGGGGGAAGGAACTTTA
>JAQUOK010000566.1 GCA_028717165.1 Victivallaceae bacterium
TCAAGTCAAGCAGCGGTTTTACCCGTCCGGCCAGATATTATTCCGTATGCGGGGTCATATCGGGCTCCGATATAGGCGTATTCCAGCAAGTCGAACAAGCGCTGTTCTTCCCGCGTGTCCTGCGGGAAAATATCTTTGAACCCGGAATCGTGTCCGGATGCCATTTTGCCCAGCAGTGCGAGAAGATGTTCATGAGGACTGTAATTGGTGAAAACCAGCAGAACGGTTTTATAAGAATGCTCTGCAGCCTGATGAAGTTGAAAAGCTGCGTTCTTCAACCATAGCTTATCCAAAGCGGACTCGTATTGACCGAAAAATTCATTTGCGCTTTCAAACCATTGTTCAAAATAATCCTTGGCAATCCGTTTTTGTTCTTCCGGTTTCAGTTTGCGTTTCCGTGCGAGTTTAAAAATTCCCGAATCGTAAAGGAGGCAACCTTCTTTCCTGATATCCGAATAGAAATACTGGCCTTCGGCAAGTTTGATATTCAATTCCTGGATATCGTGAGTTATGATCCGCACGTCGGCGCTTAATCCGGCGCTGTCGCATTTCCGGGCGATCTCCCGCCAGAGGCCGATGTCTACGGCAGTTGCTTTTTTCCCGGTAACTACGAGAATGTCATAGTCGGATCTGTGCCCGGACTTTTTGTCCGGCTTGAGGCCGGTTTCTTCTTTATAGCTGCCTCTGGCGTAGGAGCCGAAAAGAATTATCATTTCAACGTCATCACACATTTCCCGAATGACGGAAACCGCCCTCTCCAATTCTTCCCTCTTATGTTTCGGCAAATGTGAAAGTGAATTTTTCATATAAAAATATACAACTGTCTTACGGATTGACAAAGCCGTTAAAAAAAGAAAACCGGATTTTACGGCAATGTAAGTGGGTGCGCTGATGATATGATGTATATATCACAGTAACTCATAGTCGCCGAGTTTATGTTACAGCTAGACAGTTTACATGTTAAAAATATTGTCCATTTCCGCCACAACAATTCTTTAGGAGAACATTTGTCCTGAAACCAAGAAACCCGAACATACATAGTTTCATACACCACAATGACTGCAAGAATATATGCAATAGGAATAAAAAGTAAAGATAATACTGTCGGCAATATTAATGAAACAAGAGTTGACTGCTTCCACCAATTTGGATAATCTGCAATAAGGGATTTTAATGCATAAAACAATAAAACCAGCCCTAAAACAGCTTCGATAAAGCCAAAAAACTTGCTGGCAGCATCAAATTCTTTTGAGGTGTTTGCGTAAGCTACCATTATTCCTAAAATCACAATACAGGGTAAAAACAACATTTCAATCCAATAACTAAAAGTATAAAAATTAATAATAAAACTGACAACAATTATAAACTTTATATTTCCCCGTAAAATATTAATAAAATAAGAACCATCTTTTGAAAGATTTTGCCAAGCAGAAAACACTAATGGTATTCCAGCAAATAAAAACCATATTATAACCTCTTTAACCGATATATGGCTCCATAATGGTGTCGTATGAAAAACATAAATAATTGCGCTAGTATAAATTGCCAAAAACCAAAAAACAAGCTGCAATTTCCATACGCATAATGCTTTTATTACTTGCCAAAACGGATCGCGAACTTTTTTAGAGCAAAGTACAGTCACGAAAGCTATTATTGCCCATGTACCAATCGCAAATTCTCTAGTGGTGAAATAATTCATGGATTATTTCCATTTCATTTTTTTACTCATTAGAGATAAAAGCAGTCCCAGAAAAACATAACCGAGAAAAACTTCAGTTATAACTACTACTTTTCCGCATGATGAATTAGGAACAATATCGCCAAAGCCTAATGTAGTAAATGTAATTGCGGAAAAATAAAGACAATCTATTATTGAAATAGCCTTTTGATAACTGACAGAAACCAATTTTCCCCAATAATAGATAAAAGCATAAATCAATACCACACTTATTGCCCAAATTGAAAAAATACTGGCACTACTCCAATTTTTAGTCATTGCAATAATTAACGATCTCATTATTTTTGATACTAACGTTGAACGAGATAATCGTTGGAGTTTGAGGTGAGTTCCTTCATACCACTTTATATAATCAGTTGCTGTGTCAAATAATTCTTCTGTAGGTAGAGATAGCATCCAGAAAACTGTATGAGCATCATTATTCGCTATCGTAAAATTTCCTTTTATGGCCTGTATTAAATATTTTAAAAGTGTAAGATATTTTAATTCTGTGTAAACCCAGCTTGTAGAAATTCTGTTAGATGGTTTACTAAAATCTATGGCATTTAACATTGTTTTTCTAAAGTCACATTCTCCCCAAATAACGTTTCTCTCAATACGAATCCCTATTAATTTAGAGCCAAAGAAAGATGTATGTACAAAATTACAATTAATCAGTCTGGTTTGTTGCCAATGAGTATTAAAGAAAATACAATAATTAAAGCAACCGTTTTGAAATATTTTGTCATGTAAACAAATATCCTTAAATAACCCTCCCCTGATATCTGCATATCCACCGACTTTACTCTTTTGTTTTGATAAATTTGCAAAATCTTCTAGAGAATAAGATTCATTATTATAAGTAAACCTGAAATTTTCAAAATCAACCTGGTCATGTTTATTAATAAAATCAACTAACTGAACAGAACATTCTTTACCAATTGGAGTGCTCCATCGGAGAATAAGTAACAAAGCTTCTCTCCTGCCATAGTCAATATCTTTTAGTATTTTTTGAGCATCAGGAACTAACTCAAGACTAGCAGGAGCAAACAAAAAATCAATTATCCGTTCTAATGAATAACTATTTTTAAAAAGCTTAATTATAGCATTTATTTCTTGCTTTATTAATATTGATTTGTATAAGAGAATATCTTTCATTAAAATATCTCAAAATAAAAAATTTTTTGATTTTATTTTTGATAATACAATAACCTTTTATGAGACAAAAACAAACTTGACTTTTCAAGGTTAAGAATTAGTTTAATTTTTTAAAGACATACTGGTGATCGATGACATAATTATATTTGGATATTGTAACGAGCGGACAGACTTTAGCCTTATTGAAAGATTAGGAAAAGAAGCAGAGGGAATTGATATATTTACCTATCAATGAATTAATAGAAATACATAGAGATTAATATATTTTG
>JAQUOK010000567.1 GCA_028717165.1 Victivallaceae bacterium
TTTGCCCGCTCTGGCGGAAGGCAGGGCCACAAGTCCGTGAACCCCGGTCGGAGTGGCAATTGTCACTGCTTCGATTTCAGGGTCCGCCAGGAAAGTTTCAAAGTCATCGACTGCCCTTACGCTATATTCACCGGCAAATTTCGCCGCGCGTTCGGTCACTTTGTCAAAAACCGCTACCAGTTCGGCATTTGAACTCGCATTCAGGGCTTTTGCGTGCATCGCGGCGATTGCGCCGGTTCCGATAATTCCGAATTTTACTTTTTGTTCCATCAAATTCAAAAAACCTCGCTTTTCTGATGATAAAAGCCTCAAAAAAGAGGCGTTCATATTGTTTTTGTGCTTGCCAACACGATTAAAATACATCGCGGAACCGCTCTTGTCAAGGCATATAAGCAAGTTCCCCGGCGAATACAATATTCCGAATGAATGTCCTGAAAATGATCGACATTCATTCGGAACCGCCGGCTTTGGACAAAAATTAAGGTATAATTTTTTTGAAAAACTGGTAAAATCCGGGAAATAAGCTACATTTGTAGGTTTACTTCTAAAAATATTACAAGGTACTTATATTATGGCTGATACTGAAAATACTTTATCAATGGATAAGATTGTCTCGCTGGCGAAACGCCGCGGTTTTATTTTTCAAAGTTCCGAAATATACGGCGGCCTCAACGGTTTCTGGGATTACGGCCCGTACGGCGTCAGGATGAAGCGCGCCATCGAGCAGCTCTGGTGGCGGGAAATGGTTGAAACCCGTGATAACGTCGAAGGACTTGATTCGACGATAATCTGTCATCCGCAGGTTTGGAAAGCTTCCGGGCACCTCGACCAGTTCAGCGACGACATGTGCGACTGCCGCGACTGCAAAGCCAGACATCGCGTGGATATGATGGAAGATCCGAAAGTCTGTTCGAACTGCGGCAGCAGCAATTTGACGGAGCCGCGCGCGTTCAACCTGATGATGAAAACTTTTGTCGGTCCGGTTGCCGACGATGAACATACCGCTTATCTGCGCGCTGAAACCTGCCAGCCGATTTTTGTGGACTTCCACAACGTTCGCATTGCTTCACGCCAGAAACTGCCGTTCGGCATTGCCCAGATCGGCAAAGCTTTCCGCAATGAGATCAATCCGCGCAATTTCACCTTCCGCTCCCGCGAATTCACCCAGATGGAAATGGAGTTTTTCTGTGAGGAAGCCGACAGTATGGAATGGTTTGATTACTGGAAGGAGCAGCGCATCAGTTATTACCGCGGGAAACTCGGTTTCGGCGATGACTTCATGCGCATCCACGAACATGACAAGCTTGCCCATTATGCCAAAGCCGCGATTGACATTGAAGTCAAATTCCCGTTCGGCTGGGGAGAACTCGAAGGCGTACACCATCGCGGCGTATGGGATATGTCCAGGCATGAGGAATTTTCAGGCAAGGAACAACTGTATATAGATCATGACAATCACCGTAAAGTAATGCCGACGGTCATTGAAACTTCCGTAGGTCTGGACCGGACTTTCCTCGCGCTGCTCTGCAAGGCTTACGATGAGGAAAACCTCGGCGAGGATAAGGACGGGCAGCCGGATATCCGGACGGTTCTGCGTTTCCCGGCGATAATTGCTCCGGTTCAGGCGGCGATTCTGCCCTTGTCGAAAAAGCTTTCCGACAACGCCAGGGAATTATATAATAAACTCAACCGTTATTTCCGCTGTGAGTTCGACGTTACCGGCAGCATCGGCAAACGTTACCGCCGCCAGGATGAGATAGGCACTCCCTATTGCGTCACTTTCGATTTCGATTCGCTGGAAGACAAGGCCGTGACCGTGCGGCACCGGGACTCCATGGAACAGGACCGCGTCGCGATAAGCGAACTGCGCGATTACCTCGAAAAACTGATCGATTGAATTTTATTGAGAGTTCAAATTCATCAGGTCGGGGAAAGTTCCGGCTTGGCGAACGACTGTGAAAGCATTCCCGTCCGTTATTACTTCGGCGCAGGAGGGAAAACTCAGGAAATTCTGGATTCCCATCGACCAGCCGTAAGCTCCGGCATCTTCCAGAATTATGATGTCGCCGACGGCAATATCTTTCGGCAGATCGGTTTCTGCAATAACGTCATAAGGCGTGCAGGTACGGCCGCATACTGTGGCTGGTTCCAACTCCGCCGCCGAAGGATTCAGCATGGAAACCCGGTGCCGGGCATGCGCCATAACGTATCTCATGAAATGATTTGCGCCGCCGTCGATGGTTATGAATTTTTCACCGCGAGAAATTTTTATGTCTATAACTTTAGCGAAATAGCGCCCGGCGTTCCCGACAATGTACCTTCCCAGTTCAAAACGCGGCGTAAGTTTACCGCCGAAAGCATATTCGCCCCGCAGTTCCCGGAAACTGCGCGCAAGACAATCAGGATCGATTACCGGATCGTCATTTTTATAAGGAATGCCGAACCCGGCGCCGAAAACATATTCCAAATTCTTTCCGGTAAAGAATTTTTCATAATGCGTATTGATAATTTCCAGCCCGGTCCGGTAATTGGCGGTCAATTGCGCATCTGAAAGTATCTGGCTTCCGATATATAAGTGAATGCCTTTGATTCTGAAGCCGGCGTTTGCGGCTTTATCCAGACAGGCCGGAAGTTCCTCGACATCGATTCCGAAACGGCTGGGTTTGCCGGTCATTTTTTCGGCGGCATCGCTTTCCTGCAGCGGATTTACCCTGAAACATAAAGTCAGGCGTTCAGTTTTTCCGTCGGTAACTTCCTTCAAGCGATCAAGTTCGGTCATCGATTCAATATTGAATCTCTTCACCCCCAGGTTTAGAATTTCCATGATATTTGAGTTGGTTTTCGCCGGTCCGTCGTAAAGGATTTCCGCCGGATCGAACCCGGCGGCAACGGCAGTTTGCGCTTCGGAGGGAGAAACGATCTCCGCTTCCAGCCCGGCTTCGGAAATAATTTTGCATAGTCCGGGACAGGGATTGGCTTTAAGCGAATAATGTATCCGGGTTTCCGGAAACGCCGTTTTTACCCGGCGGATATTTTCCCTTATTAGTCCGGCGTCGTAAAGGTAAAAGGGCATGCCGGCTTTTTCGATGATATTTTCGATCAGGGTTTTCGGCATTTCACTTTCCTTTGCGGTAGAC
>JAQUOK010000568.1 GCA_028717165.1 Victivallaceae bacterium
GTGCTCTTCCGATCTCTCTACAATTTCAGAATTCCGGTGCAGGGATTCAGTTGCCGCTTCCAGGGCAGCGACCACATGGTACCCGTTCACGCCGTCGCTTAACGGTACGGTATTATTCAAAATACAATCGATGAAATGATTGCATTCCTCTTTAAGAGGTTCGCACTGTTTTATCCGCGGAATAAAAACCTGTCCGTCCTGAATGCTGAAACGGAATTCGGTCAGAGTTCCTTCAATTTGTTCCGGCATTTCCGCGCAGTGGATCGATTTGTCAAATATTTTGATCGGCTCCGATTGCGACATGTCGTCCCATATCAGCATTTTTTTATCGCCGACGACGGTTATCCGGCGCACCTTGCTGGGATGAAGCCAGGAAGCGAGAATATTGCATTTGATATTATCCGGATAGCTGAAGGTTGCGTTTACGATATCTTCAACGGCCGGGTTCAGGAGGGCGCTGCCGTTTGCGGTGGAATTTTCCGGCAAAGCATCGAGCCAGTAGTTGAAAATAGAGACGTCATGAGCGGCCAGGTCCCACAGGGCGCTGGCGTCCGGCC
Source organism: Victivallaceae bacterium (assembly GCA_028717165.1). Taxonomy (GTDB): domain Bacteria; phylum Verrucomicrobiota; class Lentisphaeria; order Victivallales; family Victivallaceae; genus JAHOYW01. Next base: position 558 of record JAQUOK010000568.1, read on the forward strand.
TGACGGGGCCGAGGTTGGTGCGTTGTCCGTGAATGTAGAGGATTTTGCCGAGTTCGCCGCCGGTTATCTGCTCTTTGACGAATCTGATCCCCGCATTGTACAGGAATACGTGCCCGACCATGAAGCGGAGATTTTTCCTTTTCGCCAGTTCAATCAGTTCCAGAGCTTCGGCGGAAGTGGGAGCTACCGGTTTTTCGATAAAGAGGTGTTTGCCGTTTTCCAAAGCGGTTCTGGCTATTTCAAAATGCGTTGCCAGAGGAGTCACGACCGCAACGGCGTCAATACCGTTGCCGGATGCTGTGATCTCGGTGCAGTTTTGGGTGAATTCGATGCCGCTTTCCGTTATTTTCGTTTTTTTATCCGCGGCTTTGTCGCAGACGGCTTTGACGTTCACATCCGGATGGTTGCAGAAATTCCTCAGCAGGTTGGGGCCCCAGTGGCCGAGGCCGATTATGCCCATATTAACCATTTTACGCTTCCTTTTCGTGAAGTAATTTTGCCGGATTGCCCGCATAAGTACCCGGTACGGTAATATCTTTTGTAACTACGCTGCCGGCGCCGATAACGGCGTTATCGCAGATATTGACCGGAAGAATGGTGGAATTTGAACCGATTGAAACATTGTTGCCGATATTTGTCTTTTTCCAGTCCTTCGGATCGTACGATGGGGCTCCGTCCTTTTTAAAAAGGTCATTGATGAACATGACTCCGTGCCCGATGAAGCAGTCGTTGCCGATGGTTATCAGCTCGCAAACAAAACTGTGCGACTGTATCCGGCTGCGGTCTCCCACCCTGACGTTTTTCTGGACTTCGACGAACGGGCCGACAAAACAGTCATCGCCGAAAGTGCACGAATAAATATTTACCGGCTGAACCACGGTGAAATTCCGGCCGTGTTTCACATCAACGATCTTTGCCTGATGCTCTTTGATAATATTTTTCATATTTCACTCTTTTTCAGTTATCAGTTGCCGGTCTGACGACCGGCGCCGGCGTTCCCAACTAATATAACCGGATTTTTAAATTCGTAATTTTTTTATCTTATTCCTAATCCGACCAGCAGCCATGGCTGAAGCATTTCCCACCAGCCGACGAAAGGTTTTATTTTGGAATAGTTTTTTTTCTTTGCCGGATATATCATGCTTATCGGGACTTCGATACAGCGGTATTTCAGTTTAATGGCCTTGGCGTAAAGGTAGTATTCGAACTGGTAATGCCGGAGCCATTTGTCCTGCCAGCGCACTTGGGGATTATGCACCAGGTCGATTTTAAAAGCCCGGTAGCCGCAGGTGGCGTCGGTGAGTTTTCTCCGGAACAGGAGCATTACCAGGGTATTGACCACCAGCGGGATTGAAAACTTCCGGAAGGCCGGCAGGTTCGGAGAATCGCCGCCGGGCAGAAAACGGCTTCCCGTAACGTAGTCGGCTTCGCCGTTTTTTATCGGGTCAATGACGCGGTGCATCTGTTCCGGCGCCATTTTCCCGTTTCCGGCGATGTTTCCGACGATATCGCAGCCGCGTTCAAGGGCTTTTTCCACGCCTATGCGCAAGGCGTAGCCGATGCCGTAATTTTTATCGAGCCGGATAAAATCGAAACCGGATTCCGCGATCATTTTTGCGGAGCCGTCGTCACTGCCGTTGTCGACGATGACGAATTCGTCCGCCGGCATATTCCGGCGGCATTTTTCCAGGAGCGGCGGCAGTTCTTCGGCCTGATTGTATACCGGCATGACGAAAAGAGCTTTCATTACTTCTCCTGATCTATGATCGCCAGCAGAGTTTCTGAAACGGTTTTTACTTCCTCTTCGCTCATTTCCGGGAACATCGGCAGGGACAGTATTTTGCCGCACAGGTTTTCGGATACCTGGAATTTTTTCCGGGCGAAATCCTTATCCTTGTAAACGAGCTGTTTGTTTATGGTAAGCGGATAATGGATTCCGGCAAAAATATTTTTTCCGTGCAGTTTTTCCAGAACCGTATCGCGTGGAACATTTTTTAAACGGATCACGAATAAATGGTAGTTCTGAAGACAGTTTTCCGGCGCTTCAGGCGGCAGAACGATTTCATCACAGTTTTTCAGAAACCTGCGGTATAAAGCGGCCTTTTCGTTACGGCTGCGGTTCCATTTATCCAGATGTTTCAACTTGAAGTCAAGGATTGCGGCCTGGACGTTATCCAGGCGGGAATTGCCTCCCGGACGGTCATGGATGTATTTTTTGCTGCCGCCCCAGTTGCGCAGGGCGCGGATCTCGTCAGCTACGCCATCGTCGTCGGTGGCGACCGCGCCGCCGTCCCCGAAAGCTCCGAGGTTCTTGCCCGGATAAAAACTGAACCCGGCGCCGCAGCCGAGGCTGCCGCATCTTTTTCCGTTCAGTATGCTTCCGTGGGCCTGGCAGGCGTCTTCGAGGATCATCACCTGCGGCCCGAATTTAGCTTTGATCTTTTCGACATCGCACGGATAACCGTATAAATGAACCGGCAGGACGATATCCGGGCAGGGGCCGTCATAACTGTCAACGTCTATCTGATAAGTTTCCGGGTCAATATCGCACAGGGCGATCCGGGCGCCGGCGTTGGC
>JAQUOK010000569.1 GCA_028717165.1 Victivallaceae bacterium
AAGCCCGAACTGCTTCAGGGCTTTACGGGGGAATTCGAGCTTGCCGGGCTGGAAGGCGAAGCGCCGCTCGCCTGGACGGCTGAATTCAAAAATACCGCCGCTTATCTTGACGCCGTAAAACTCCTGAAAGAAAAAAGAGCGGTTCAGGGTGTTTCGTACCGCTTGATCTCTGATTTTTCCCAGCAGGCGATGATGTCGCGGAAAATACGCCTTTTCCGCGACATGCATTTCAATGAACTGCGCCGCATGCAGTTTGACATTGAAACCCTGACCAGCGCAGGCTTCGAGTTCCCCAACCCCAACCGCCGGGATGATAAAATAATCATTATTACCATGTCCGACAATACCGGCTGGGAAAAAGTGATCTCTCTCGACGAAATGAGCGAAAAGGAATTGCTCGAAGAGTTCGTCAGGACGGTTGCGGAACGGGACCCGGACGTGCTTGAGGGACATAATATTTTCCGGTTTGACCTGCCGTACATCGAAACCCGCGCCAGGCTTAACAAGGTAAAACTTGCTTTGGGGCGGGCCGGGCGGCTTTTCGAAAAACGCAATTCGCGTTTCAACGCTGCGGAAAGGACGGTCAATTATACCCGTTATGACCTTTACGGGCGGCACATTATCGACACTTATCACCTGTGCATATCTTATGACATCATCCACCGCAATCTCGAAAACTACGGTCTCAAGCACGTCGCCAGACACTTTGGTGCGGCTTCCGAAAACCGTACTTATATCGAGGGGCCTGAAATTTGCCGGGCATGGTTTGATGATCGGGAAAACCTGCTTAAATACGCCCTCGACGATGTCCGGGAGACCCGCGCGATCAGCGAAATACTTTCTCCCAGTTATTTTTACCAGGCGCAGTTGATCCCGATGAAATACCAGGACTGTGTTGTGCGCGGCAACGCCACCCGGATCGACGCGATGCTGGTCAGCGAATACTTCAACCATAAACGCAGCCTGCCTTACCCGGAAGCGGCGCAGAATTATACCGGCGCCCTGACCCGGGCTTTCGGCGCGGGTACCTGTAAAAACGTCTGGCATTGCGATATACGTTCTCTGTATCCGTCAATTATAATTGCAGAGAACTGGCGCCCGGCCAAGGATGAGCTGCGGGCGTTTCCGCGCCTGCTCAGGGAATTGCGTTTATTCCGCCTGAACGCGAAAGATTCCGAGAAAAAAGCGGAGACTTCGGCGGAAAAGGATTTATATAATGCTTTGCAGACGACTTTCAAGATCCTCATAAATTCCTTCTACGGTTACCTCGGATTTGCTCAGGGAACGTTCAATGATTATGTTCTGGCGGGAGAAGTTACTTTGCGCGGACGGGAAATTCTGACCATGATGCTTGATTTTCTCAAAAAATCCGGGGCGGAAGTAATTGAAATGGATACTGACGGTATTTACTTTGTTCCGCCCGCAGCGGAGAGATCGACGGCAGCGATGGAGAAAAAAATACAGGATATTCTGCCGGAGGGTATCGAAGTTGAACTGGACGCGACTTATCCGGCAATGTTCTGCTATAAAAGCAAAAACTATGCCTTGCTGGAAGAAAACGGCGAAGTCGTGATTACCGGGGCGGCGCTCAAATCAAGGGGCCTGGAACCGTTCCAGCGCGACTGCATGGAAAAACTCCTGACGATGCTCCTGAAGGAGGAATACGACAAGATCGAAGGCATGTTCGATGAATGCAAACGCTCCATCGAAACCCGTGAAATCCCCTTAAGCCAGCTGGCGAAAACCGAAACGCTGATTAATTCCCCGCGGAACTATCAGGACAAACTTGAATCCGGCGACGGGCGGCGCAGCGCTTCTTATGAACTGGCTCTGGCTTCTGGCCGGGATTATCAGCGCGGGGATCAGATAACCTATTATATAACGGGGGACAAAAAGAACGTTTCGGTCGTGGACAATTCGAAACTCCTTGCCGACGCGCCCGAACAGCGGGATGAGAACACCGTCTATTATTTGAACAAACTGGCCGAATTACACAAAAAATTCGAGGAATTCATTCCTGAGCGCAGCCAACCGGAACTGTTCTGAAAAAATTCCTGATATTTCGGAAAAAGAAAAACGGCTCCTGGTCAAAGCGGCGGTTGAACTGATAACGTTTTACCGGATCTGTATCCGGAATGTACCGGTAAAAATCCGTTTCCTGAACCTGGCGTGAAAAAAAATATTGACAAACAAAATAATTTTGTCTATAATTATATATCACGAGGCTCTAATTATCAGGGAGGGATATATGTCAATTGTCGATTTGCTTCGTCCGCGGTGGCTGCATCATGATCCTGAAGTCAGGTTCGCCGCCGTTAAAGCGCTTAAAAATGTGGACATACTGGCGGAAGTCGCCCGGAACGATCATTCCCCTAAAGTCCGTTATGCGGCTCTGGAGAAACTTGACAATGAGGAACTGATAGAGAAAATTGCGATCAACTGCAACTGTCATGAAACGGCTTTGGCGGCGCTTAAGAAAATAAGGTGTGAAGATACGATATTCCTGGTGGCCGTGAAAGCAAAGGATCTTACTATCAGGAACGCTGCTATCGGACGTCTGGAAAGCCAGCGTTTTCTGCTGGAAGTCCTGAAAAACTGTCATTGTCTGAGCACCTGTGTTTCCGCAATGAAGAAGATCAGCGACACGGTTTCGCTTGAAGAAGTCCTGGCCCGCAATAATCTGAAATCCCAGGTGCGTCTGGCGGTGCAGGACAGGATCAGACATTTGAAGACCGGTTGATTCGGGAATACAGCCAGTTTTGAGCTTTCCGCGCCTCAGCCCTGCAGGTACTTATAGGCTTTGGGGCGGAGACGCTTAAGCTACATAAAGAAGCAATTTTTAGAGGTTCCTTAAGTTCCCGGCAAAGCCGGTTAAGTTCATCTTATAGGAATTTGTTATTTTGACAGCATAAACAGGATAATACAGGATAAAAAGTGGTTTTAGTAGCGTCGCGCCTCGATGAGACCGGCGACATGCAACGTTGATGGGCCGTATAATATTGCTCTTTGCCGCTTTCATCGAAAGCCGGCCTGCTTAACCAATCCTGAGACTTTCGATTTTTTCTTTACAAAGTTTTTCGGTCAGTTCCAGCAGTAATTTTACCCGTCCGGCAAAATATTCCAGATCCTTTC
>JAQUOK010000570.1 GCA_028717165.1 Victivallaceae bacterium
CACCAGGAAAAACTTGGCGAAAAAGCGGCAACTATATAAAAGTAAAAGAGTTAGCAATGGGTAAGTTCAGCCCAAGATATTGGAACATCCGTTTTATTAAAACAATCAACATGTTGGCATGCCAACAAACACGGTGTAATTGACATCTTCCACTTTTCTCTTCAAGGGTTATCAACGCCACGGCGCCAATTGATTACGAGCTTCGGCATTATAAAGTTCCCAGATGACTTTAAGTCTTTCGGTACTGGAAACCGGATCAGTCAACGGTTCGACGTCGTTTTCTATACATTCGCACTATATTCTCGATTTTAATACGTATCCTCGATAGGTATCAATATTTGAATAATAGAACGTCTCGCGGCGGTATTTTTAAGCCGTTCTTAAAAGACAATGTCTTTTCACCCCAGATTTCAAAGGCGTTTTCTTTGCCAACAAATTTCAGCAACTTGTCGGCGCTGAAATCCAATTCCGAATCTTCCCAGTTGAACACCGCCACAAGCACGCTTCCATCCGCTTCCTCTTTTCTCCACACATTCGGCATCTCTGCCTTAAAAAGATCAACCGGATACCCAGGTCTACCGGAAGAATATTTCAATACTTTTTCAAGCATCGCAATTCCTGCGTCGTTCAGCATTTTTAACCGGTCGCCCAGAACAAGCGAACCTCCGGCGATGGTCAGCATGGAAGCCCATACCCGCGCCTCTCCCGCAGTTTGGATGGTCGCCCCCTTGCGCAGTGCAAATGGCTCGTAGGCCGACTCAGGCATGAAGAAATTCATATCCTCATATACATTGATCTTTTTCTCGCGCGCCGTTTCCTTTCCCCTTACAATCAGAAAGTCATAGTCGTTTTCCCAAACATTTCGTGCGAAAAGACTTTTTAGCGCGAGGTCTCGGCAGACGAGAAGATTGTTCGACCAGTAGGAGCTTATATCAAAAGACACCCTGCACGAATCGTAAAGCCCGGTTCCGACCTCAGGAATAAAGCCACCGCAACCGACCAGGATTATATCATTTCCTATTGCGTCCCTAATTACTTCAACACCATTTTTTATTGCATCCAACGGCGTTTTTGTTTCATCGTAAAGTCTTCCGTTCCGGTTGGTAACAATGTCATACACAAAAAACAGAAAGTCGATTTTGATATACCGATATCCCCACGACTTGATTTTCAAAAAAGTCTTTTTCAGAAAAGAAATCGTTTCCGGATGCGTCGGGTCAAGAAAACAGAATTTGGCGCTGAATCCGTCATCCACGGTAACCGGATATCCCGTGTCCCTGTCCCTAATTATCATCTCCGGATGCTTCGCAGCGATCTGCCCGTTACACATCTGCATGAAAGGTCCAACCCAAATGCCAGGAGTAAATCCGACAGCTTTGATCTTTTCGGCGGTAGAAGCCATCCCTCCGGGAAATTTGTAATTGGCCTCCCATTCTCCGTACGCATGCTGCCAGCCGTCGTCAATGACGATATATTTTATTCTGTCGCCAAGGTTTTTATTCTTTTTAAGCTCCTCGATATTTTCCATCACGTCAGGCTCGGAAACCTGCCACAGATAGTAGTCCCAGGTGCTCCATCCGGCGTTTTGTCCCAGTTCGGGACACTTCCTGGACGTTCCGAAAAAACGCGTGAATTCTTCCAATCGTTCCCGAAGATTTCTTCCAGAATAAAAAAGCAAGTTTGTCAGTCTTATCCGTTCTCCGGGCAATATCTTTATTCCCATCTCGCATTCGGCACTGAACGACTCATCGGTCAATTCAAACCGCGTGCAAAATATCCTGTTTTTATCAACTGGAACGGCACCCATGAAGATGCCGTTCGGGTCATTTCCTTCTCCATACAGGATGGTAAAAAGCCTGCTCTTCGACCCTTTCACATCAGAATCCCTTTGCGGGAGACCAAGGAACGGACGGCTTCCGTTATGAAAAAATTCTTCCACTGAATTCGCGGAGTCATTGTAAAACATCATTCTGATATTTTCCCGGTCAGCAACCGGGAAAAAAAGTTCCGCGAAAACATTTTTATCAATGCGAAAAAGAGGAAACCTGTCAATAAATATGGGCTCTATTCCAGGGTTCGAAACGTTTATCTCCAACGCATCGAATGCATTCTTCTTTCCAGGAATATATTTCATCACAAGACCTTTCCCCGCAAGTGATCGGGATGACTCTTCTAAATGTTCAATCATCTTTTCAATCATGATTCCCCAAATTTAGTAATAGCTTAGTGTTAAAAAGTTGTTTCTTCTGAAAAAAATCTTCATTTTTTTCAGACCGACTGTTCCGAACCGTTTGTCGATTCATGCGCCCTTCATGGTTAGTTTATGAGGAAGTTTGACGGATAAAGCTTAATATTAGCCTCAACCGCCCGTCCGCAATTTATGTTTTTACCATACAGGAAAAAGATACTCCTTGCGTTTTTTAGGCAGAGACGCTCCGGCGATCTCCAAAATTTTCCTTGCTTCATTCGTAAGAGGATTGAGCTACTCTTTCGTCTCTCCGTTGATTTTAAGTTTCCCGATCTGTATCCATTGATTCAGTCGTTCCAATTCTCAATGAATGACAATCAGTCTGATTAGTCGCTTCGCCAGCCGGTTCCCCGGATATAATCCCAGCGAACAGTTTTCTGGCACGAAACCCATAGATAGTGTTTTTAGCTCAACTTTTACCGTTATTTGCGAATTTGAGCTTTAACAGTGAAAGTTAAAGTACTACAAGCTTTTCGCAATAAAATATCGTTTCATATCGTTGTTCGTTTTAATCCGTGGTTTGGCTAGAATTGCCACTTTTGAGGTTTCAAATATATTTCTAGGCATAAATCACATCTAAAATATTATTTGAAGTGATTTGTACGGTTTGAGAATCGATACGTTTATAACGCGGGTCAGCGGAAATTGCATCTACAGAGTCAGTACTAAGAAATCTTTTCTCCAAAACAAAGGGGCCATCTAATACAAATGGTTTTACTGGTTTAGTAAGATGTTTTTTCAAAGCAGTGTTTATGCCGACTCGTATTTTGTCGGCAGCAGCTGACGCTGATAATGAGATAGCGCTATTGCGTCCTAAACCTTGCTTTACCGAAGCGGTTTCAATGTCACCGAGAAGTTCTTTGGCTTCTTGGCACGCCGCTTC
>JAQUOK010000571.1 GCA_028717165.1 Victivallaceae bacterium
CTATGGCGGAACTGGAGTTCGTTTTGAGTACCGGAGCTGAAATTATCGGAATCAACAGCCGTGACCTGAAAACTTTTAAAACTGATTTGGATTTGGCGAAAAAAATGCTCGGTTCAATACCGGACGGTAAAGTTCGGGTGGCGGAAAGCGGAATATTCAATCATGGCGATTTAGTCGAACTGCGGAAACAGGGGGCGAACGCTTTCCTGATCGGCGAAGCCCTGATGCGCGAAGCGTCGCCGGGGCGGAAACTGAAGGAGCTTTTGTGAATATAAAGTTCAAAATATGCGGTTTGACCAGACGGGAAGACGTTGAAGCGGCGGTAAATGCCGGAGCGGCTTATCTTGGCTTTATTTTTTACGCGAAATCGCCGCGCAATATCAGTCCCGAAAGAGTTCGGGAAATAAGCCGGAATCTGCCTGAAGGCGTGAAGAAGGTCGGAGTTTTCGTGAATTATCCGCTTGCTGAGATCCGACGGACAGTCGAACTCTGCGGACTGGATGTGGTACAGCTTCACGGCGATGAAAGCCCGGAATTTGCCCGGCGGCTGCAAGGCGTGGAAGTATGGAAGGCTTTGAGCCTGCGCAACGCGAATGATATGAATTATGCGGAAACTTATCCGGCCGATTTGATTCTGGTTGACGCCATGAGCGGAGAACAGCGCGGCGGGACAGGGCGGACTTGCAATTGGTCCCTGGCGGCCGAATTGAGTTCAAAACGGCCGGTGATCCTGGCCGGTGGTATTTCCCCGGACAATATTATGGAGGCCGTTGAAAAGGTCAAACCGATGATAGTAGACGTAAACAGCGGCGTGGAAAACGCGCCTGGAATAAAAGATAAAGACAAAATATCAGCGATTGGGAAAAAGCTTATGAAAAAGAAAGGATTTTTCGGAATTTACGGCGGGCAGTATGTCGCCGAAACCCTGATTCCCGCTTTGCATGCGGTGGAAAAAGCGTTTCGGGAGTTTATGCGGGATCCGGCGTGTCAGGCGGAAATGAACGAATATCTGCAGGATTATGTCGGGCGGCCGTCGGCGCTTTACCATGCGAAAAGGCTGAGCGAACATTGCGGCGGCGCGCAGATATATCTGAAACGTGAAGACCTGAACCATACCGGGGCGCACAAAGTCAACAACACGATCGGGCAGGCCCTTCTCGCTAAATACATGGGCAAGAAACGCCTGATAGCCGAAACCGGAGCCGGAATGCACGGGGTGGCCACCGCGACGGTCGCGGCGCTGCTGGGGCTGGAATGTGAAGTGTTCATGGGCAGCGAGGATATTCGCCGCCAGGCCATGAATGTCCAGCGCATGAAAGCGCTCGGCGCGAAGGTTTTCGCGGTTCAGCCGGAAGAAGCGACCTTGAAGGATGCCATGAATGAAGCTATCCGCAACTGGGTGAAGACCGTGGATGATACTTTTTACGTGATTGGTACGGTTGCCGGGCCGCATCCTTATCCGGAAATGGTTCGGGAGTTCCAGAAAATTATCGGGATTGAGGCACGCCGCCAGATCCTGGAGAAAACCGGAAAACTGCCGGCGGAGGTAATAGCCTGTGTCGGCGGCGGCAGCAATGCGATGGGAATATTCGCCGGTTTTATGGAGGATAAGGGCGTAAAACTCATCGGCGTCGAAGCCGGAGGCGAGGGTATTGCTACCGGACGGCACGCCGCCAGTATTGCCGGTGGTAAGCCTGGGGTACTGCACGGCAGCAAAATGTATCTGCTGCAGGATAAGCACGGCCAGATCAACGTGACGCATTCGGTTTCGGCGGGTCTGGATTATCCGGGGGTAGGCCCGGAACATTGTTATTTCAGCGATTCCGGGAGAGCTGAATATACGGTTATTAATGATGCGGAAGCGGTTGCCGCTTTTGACCTTCTCTGCCTGAAAGAGGGGATAATTCCGGCTCTTGAATCCTCGCATGCCGTAGCGGAAGCGGTGAGGCGCGCCCCGAAACTGTCAAAAGACGACATAATAATCGTCAATCTGTCGGGACGCGGCGACAAGGACATGCAGAGCGTTAAAGAATATAAGGAAAGCCACCGGAAATAAATGAACATCAAATGAATTTAAATCCTAAAAAAAATAATTCCGGATTTTATGAAAATTTTTGTTTTTGAGAAATTTTCTCAAAAACGGTTGACATTTTAGTGTTTTATATATACTTTTGCTTGTTGTATTCACTAAAATTCACAAAAAGGTGATATTATGCTTATAAGTTTCAGTTGTGCTAATTTTCTTTCAATCAAGGAAGAAAAGACGCTAAGTCTGGTTGCGACGCCAACGACAGAATTTCAGAAAGAAAATGTTTTCAAAGCGGATAGATATAGACTTTTAAAAAGCGCTGTCATTTATGGAGCTAATGCCAGCGGTAAATCAAACTTGCTTTCGGCTATGAATAAAATGAGAAGTTTGGTATTAAGCTCTTCTAAGGAATCTCAGGCAAAAGAAGAGTTAAGAATATCCGAATTTAAACTTTCTACTTCGACTATAGGAAAACCAAGTAAATTTGAGATTTGTTTTCTTTTAGACGAGATGAAATACAGATATGGTTTTGAAGCGGATAATAAAAGAATAAAATCTGAATGGCTGCTTTGCTGTCATAAAATAAAAGAAGAACCTTTATTTTTTCGTGAAGATAATGACATAAAAGTATTCGATAAATTTAAAGAAGGAAGAGGACTTGAAAAAAGAACTCGTGAAAACGCTCTTTTCTTATCTGTATGTGCTCAATTTAATGTTACTATTGCAGAGAATCTATTAAAATGGTTCACGAAATTCAATATTATTTCAGGACTGCAAGATAAAAAATATCAACGTTTTTCTGAAGACATGTTTATGAAGCATGACAGTTCAAAAAAAATGATTGTAGAATTCATGAAAAAAGCTGATTTGGCTATACAGGATATTAGCGTAGAGCATCATGATATTGATGAAAGCATTTTCCCCGCAGAAATGTCAAAAGAAGTAAAAGAGATGTTCATGAAAAAAGGCGTGAATGAAGTTAGTACTACACATAATATTTATGATAATAAGGCTAATATTATAGGTAAAACAAATGTTTTCCTTGAAGAATGGGAATCGGAAGGAACTAAAAAATATTTCAGGCTTTCCGGGCCGATTCTT
>JAQUOK010000572.1 GCA_028717165.1 Victivallaceae bacterium
CTGGGGGCGGGGCAGGATAGCTAAGAATTCGATGGGCGCTTTATTCATAGGCCATGGAATCGGCGGCAGATTCATTATAAACGGCCGATTATTCAGAGGCGCCAGAAACCGGGCGGGTGAAGTCGGACATATTCCGCTTCGCCGCAGCGGCCCGGAATGCAAATGCGGCTTGCGGGGGTGTTTTGAAGTCTTGGCATCCGTCCCGGCTATTGAAAAAAAGTATGGCGGCAATATTCCTTTTGCCGAAATTGTGGCGCAGGCGGAAAGCGGCGAGAAACAGGCGCTTGCGGTTTTACATGAAGCCGCCGGCTATATGGGAGAGGCCGTCGCCGTGATCCTTGATATTACGGACGTTGATCTGCTGGTAATAACTGGAGACATTATTGCGGCGAAAAAGCTTATACGGAAACCGCTGCTTGAATCGTTTGCGGAACATGCCCACAGCAAACAGCCGGCCGGCCGGGAATTCCTGGTTTTCGGCAGTTTCGGGCCTGAAGCGGGGGCGGTGGGAGCCGCGGCAGAATCGGTACGGAATATTTTTGGCGGTTTCGGCATTGCTGTTTAACGTCGTGTGCAGGTTTTTTTAATAATAATACCCGCGGGATTAAATGTTAATAGTAGGTAAAACCTGCGGCGTTAATTATGGGACGAGCAGCTTGCGGTCTCCGAGCGCAAAAAGCAGGTCGGCCTGGTTAATTGCGTTTGGAAAACGCAACCCACTTTGCGTTTCGCAAGAATCTGAAAAATGACATTAAACAATGGAGGCAGTATGGATCAACAAACGGTTCAAAGCAGTCGGTTTGGAAAAAGTACGGTTTTTTTCAAGGGGAAACAACTTTTTAAACCATTACCTCAAAAAATATTTTGGCTGGTCGGGTGTGCTATGTTTTATACGAATATTGCCATTGCCCGGGAAAATATACAGGTATCGACAAATAAAAACCTGCTGCACTGGAAAATGACCTGGTGCTGGACTTTACCCTGCCGCAATGAGCGGGACATCGAATACGGCGTAATCCAGGCGCGCAATCTGGGTTTTAACGCCATGGAATGGAGCCAGGCGCAGGCGGAATTTCCGGAGACTTTTGTCGCGGTATGCCGTAAGCATAAAATGGAGTCCTATTACTGCATCAATCCTGCTTCTGAAATAAAACAGCAACTGCTGCCGGCGGAAGACAATTTCCCCGTAAGTTCACAAGCGGGAGGTGAACCGCCGGATCCGGATATCGGGAAAGTAATAAGTCATAAGCGCCGCAGACCCTGTTTCAATCAGGAGGACGCTCGTAGAAACGCAAAAGCAGTTGTCGATAAAGCAATTAAGCTGGGTTTTGACGGCATCGCACTGGATTTTGTCGGTTATGATAATCTTCACGGCTGTTATTGCGCCTCATGCTGCAAAGCGCGCCGGGACTATATTGCTTCCCATCCCGGCATGGCGGCAAAAGAAGCCGAAAACCGGTTTGCGGAGGAATGCATTGTCAAATATTATGCTTCCGTCGTCGCTTACGCCAAAGCGGTCAAACCCGCCGTCAAAACCACTTGTCATATCTATCCGGCGTTTATGCCTGATATTTTATACGGCAATCTTCTGCCGGTTGATTATTGCGGTCAGACCGTTGCCTGGTTTTTCAAACCTCATTGGAAATTTGAAAAAATAAAAAAATACAGTGAGATCGTAGTCCGGGATGAAAATAAATACCACGCCCATAGTATCGGTACGCCTTTTATCGGCTTTTATTGCGGGGGCGGATACGCCAAGGACCGGAAAACGGCGGAACGTATGAGGCAGGAGATCCGCATTATTAAAGATGCGGGAGCAAAAGGGATCCAAATTGTGGAACTCGGGCATATTCTGGCCGATAAAGCCGTATCCCGGGTGCTTGCCGAAGAATTGGACGGCAGTCCCGAAACGATAAAATGTATAAACGTTCCCCAAATGAGTAAATGAGGTACTGGCAAAAATTTTATAAAAAAAGGAGCAGCGATGAAAAAGAACAGTATATTAGGATTTCTTTTTTTATTGACCGTGGTTTATGCCGCGGAAAAGCAGGATCCGGTGAAAGTGCGGGAAAGAGAATACTTTAAATCCCCCGATTACTGGGAACTGACCCTGGGCGACCAGAAAGATTACCTTGAGTCGCAACTCGAAAAATACTGTGCCGAGGAAAAACTTGACGCCGCCAAACTGGAATACGTATGCGGAATTGCCGGTTCGCTTCAGAAAGTATTCAAGAACAAATACTGGTTTAAAGGAGTGATTTCCGGGAAAGTCAAATTATCCATGGCGGCAAATGAAAGAGAAGCCGTCCAGATAGCGGTATTGCCGTTGCGGGAAAAAGACTTGAAAGCGGTGAAAATCGCCGTTTCTGAGTTGAGGAATGCTAACGGGGATATGCTTCCGGCTTCCGGTGTCAGCATTTACAATGTCTGCTATATAAAAACAGCGGCGGATCCCGCTTATCCGGTTCCTCAGGTACGGGAATGGCCCGACCCGCTGGTTCCGATGCGTCCGGTTGATATCCCGTGTGAAGAATGCCGGGCATTCTGGTTGGAAATCAGGACGCCGAAAGACGCAAAGCCGGGGCTTTATAACGGATGGATAACTGTATCAGGCGGGAATATACGAACGCAAAAACTTAAGCTGTCGGTAAAAATCTGGCCGTTTGCCCTGCCGGAAAGGCAGATTGTCGAAACCTGTACATGGCTGCCCCGCGCCAAAGCCGGTAAAGACAAGGAAAACCGGCTTCGTAAATACCGGAAATACTGCGAGTTCTTTCTTGATTACAAAATAAATCCTCTCGGGCTGGGCAATTACTTCTACAATAAAAACGATTATTCAGTCGTTCTGAAGAATTTGGAATGGGCTGTTAAAAAAGGTTTGACCCGTTTTCAGATCCCCCGGCTGAAAGGCCGGGAACTTAAGGATTTTTGTAACGCTTTACGCAAGGAAAATCTCTTTGACAAAGCCATGATCTACGGTTATAAAGATGAACCGCATCCAAGGGATTATGAAACGTTTAAAAAAGATTCAGCGGAAATTCGTAAAACAGAACCTGAGTTGAAAATATTCATGGAGGAAACTCCGCACCCCGGTCTTTACGGCGCTGTCGACATCTGGTGGGCTTCC
>JAQUOK010000573.1 GCA_028717165.1 Victivallaceae bacterium
GCTTTGAAGTTTTATTGCCCTCCGCGTCCTTGTACTCGACATAATTGCAAAAGTCGCGCTTGTTGGCTTCTTTGGCGGCGGTTACGAGCTGGTAATCCTCGTTCGGCTGCCGGATATTCTTTTTATCGATCACCGGCGTCCGGCCTATCAGTTCATAGAGTTTCTGGCGGCCGTATTTCCGGACAAAATCGGTTAAATCAAAGCCTTTCGCCTCATCGTCGAAGCGGATTACCTTAATTTGCTTGACCTTGTCTTTAAGCTCCCACAGCAGAAAAGCTTCGCGTTTGCGCCCGGCATCGTCATTGTCGATAAAGAGCAGGATATTTTTACCGGCCAAAGCTTCGGTATAAGACGGCAGCCAGCTTCCCGATCCAGAACAATTGGTAGTGGCATGCATCTCACATTCCACGGCACAGGTATCGGCATCTTTTTCACCTTCGCAGATTGCAACGTTAAGACTGTTATGCCATTCATTCCAGCGGTATAAAACCAGTTCCACGCCTTTGAGCGATTCCCGGGCATCAGCGTTTTTCTGAACAAATTCTTTGTCCTTTTCCGGATGCTCCCACCGTTCCACAACGTGTTTAAGTTTCCCATCTTTGTGAACATAGTAATATGGCTGGATCAGTTCGTACCCGGCTTCTTTCAGATAATCGCAGCGGGTTTTACGGTCTTTCTGGAGCGTCATTCCCGGTTCCAGACCCAGATGATCACCAAGCCACTGCTGCGCGTCCTGAATGCGATCGTTCCGGTTTTCCGGAGCGCCTTGAAATTTTACCCGCCTGACCAGCTCCAGCGTCCCGCCTTTTTCGCCTGAAACAAAATCGTGCCAGCCGGAAGCGTTGATTGTCAACGCTCCTGAATCCGAGCCGGAACGCCACGGTATATTGAACCGGTCTTTATGACCTTTTACCGGCTGCATACCGAGCGCCAGCGCAATCTCAAGGCAGTTGGAGCGCTGGTGGAGTGTTTCGTAATCGTAAAATCGTTCTATCATTTATTTCACCTGATTTTTGTTATCAAAACAGTTGTTTTTGTTATCAGAATCTGTATTTTTGTTAGCAGATTTATGTTTTTTAGCTAATTCCTGTAAAACCGTCCGCTTGCTTACAACCTGGTTGATGCCATTCCGAAAAGTTCCCAAATGTCCAAGCACATGACATTCGTTTTTCGCCCTGGTTACGGCGGTATAGATCAGCGCCCGGCTCAAGGCAAACTTGTCGGAGTTAAAAATACAGATGAATACTTTCCGGTACTGGCTGCCCTGCGATTTATGCACCGTCAAGGCGTAAGCGGGCTGGCATTCACGCAAAACCACCTTATCCCACAGGATCTGCTCTACCATTTCATCCAGTTCGGCAGAATAAAATGGTATATCGCCTTTCACCCAGGCGCGGCCGGCGCCGTCGATATCGGTAATGGTTCCGGTTGTGCCGTTCCACACGTCTATTTTTGAGAAATTCTTTTTACAGATAATCCGGTCGCCGGACTTCCATTTCTCGTTTTCATCGTGCGGATTTACCGCCCGCATGACCGCATCGTTAAAGGCGTTCACGTTCTCATTTTTACAGCAAACGACGATATCCTGTTCGAAGTCGATTTCCCCGGCCTGAATTAACTCAATGATGTGGGCAATGGTTTTATCCACATCGCCGGTATTCTGCATCCGGAATAATTCACTGTCGCTCTTTGCGTTTTCCGGCTGTTGCCCGGAACGGATAGCGGACGCTGCCTTGTAGATAGCCTCGCTATTGCGGTAGCAAATGTTCAACTGCGTAGCTTTATCCGGGCACAGGCTTATCAAGTCGTGAAACGGTTGTCCTTTGCCGACGGCCGGGAGCTGCGCGTTATCCCCGATCAGGGTAAGGCTTTCCGGTTTGCGCTTGATGATTTCAGCCAGAAGCCAACTGTCGAGCATTGACGATTCGTCGATAATGATGTTTTGCCACTCCAGAGATTTACAGGTAAAGCCGCTTCCCATGTAGCCGAGCATCGAATGAATCGTGCTGGCGGGCATTTCCGAAACCTCGCGCAATCTGGCTGCGGCCTTGCCGGTAGGGCAGCAAAGCGCAACCTTCGGAAGCTGTTTTGCGATTTCCTTGATAATGGTAGTATTATGAGTAACGGTAAAATCACCAAGCAGAAACAGTCCATCCGATTCCGCAAGCGTAAATCCGTAATAAAGGCCATTACCAATAGATTCAATCGAAATTCCGGTATGTAAAACATTTTTTATTTGGCGACGCTCCTGGAATTTTTTCCGTGCTACTCTCACTGGAATTTCCGAAAGATCACCGCTGATGTGAATGCGGTAATACGTTCCCCATGTCCCGTTATTAACACATTCTTTATGTTCTACGCTAACCGTTGCACAGAACCCAAGCGATCGTGCAACGAACAAAATATCATTGGCTAATCTTTCGCTCTTTTGTGTGATTTCACATGTCCCATGTATAGAATATCCGTCCGTGTCGATTAATCCGGCAAGAATATCCATTCGCACTTTGCGCGAATTTACCTTATAGACATGTGGAATATGCTTATTGTCTATAAGGTTAAGTTCCCGCATAATTTTTGTTATCGGGTTTCGATTGTATTTTCCGGTTTGTTCGGATGCAATTATATTCCATATCGGACACCGGCCATTCTGTTGCTGAACTTTAGTTATTTCTACAAAATTCCGTTCGGCAAAACTATGTAGATATTTGATTATTTCCGGTTCTGGATTGCAGATAGAAGGCAATTTAGTATTCCCATCGCCAAGCCATATTCCAATAAAGTACGGATCGAGTGAAATTTCTGCTTCATTAAATTCAATTCCGGTACGCCATGCTTTAACTTCGGCACGTTTGTTTTCCGGCCACATTAGCAGTTCGTTTACGGAAATATTAAAGGGCTTCATTTTATCATCGGTATATTGCCGTAAGAGTTTCTTTGTGTATTTTACCGAAAGAATATGCGAACGGTTACACGTAAACGGTTCACCTTTTTTAGGAGTAATCAGAAACATTTCTTCGCGTCCGTGAGTAGTGTTTACAATATGACGCGGTTTTGAATCCGGCCCCATTATTACATCTCCGGCGCGCAGGTCTTGTACTTCCTTAATGTTACCGTCATA
>JAQUOK010000574.1 GCA_028717165.1 Victivallaceae bacterium
TATTTTCAAAATAATTATCGGCGATAATGCATGGAGTGGATATTTCAAGGAGCAGACAAGGTCCTGTCCCGACGAAACTGTGATACTTCCGGCGTTCCACCGTAAGAACATCCCCCTGCTTCATTTCAAATTCCCGGCCGTCATAAGTCATGACGGCGGTTCCTTTGACAATGCAGAAGGTTTCCGGCTTTTCCCGGTGCCGGTGCATCGGGCAGCGCTGTCCGTCGAAAACGAACATATATTTTCCGCAGTATCCCGCATCGATCTCGTTCGCGATCCAAAATTCGATCAGGCCGGTTTTATAAAAATCCCCAAGCCCGAAATCCAGCAGCAGCGGTTTTATTTCCGGCATCGTCAATTTCCACTTATTGATCTGTTTAATGCATGCGGATTCCGCTTCCCAAGCGGCATCGCCGCTTAATTCGATCCGCGTTGTCTTATCTATTTTACTCATTTATTTTCTCCGCCAGA
Source organism: Victivallaceae bacterium (assembly GCA_028717165.1). Taxonomy (GTDB): domain Bacteria; phylum Verrucomicrobiota; class Lentisphaeria; order Victivallales; family Victivallaceae; genus JAHOYW01. The sequence goes on from JAQUOK010000574.1 coordinate 472, forward strand.
CCGTTTTTAAAATTCATAATCTTACTGCCTGAACTCCATCGATATACTTACACGCTTCCGTCAGCGCCGCGGTATAGTTCCCGTAAGCCATTGCGGTATGATGAATGAACGGCCCGTTCATCAGAGCCTTTTCCCAACGTGGCCAGTCGTCCACTTCCATCCATAAATAATTGTTAAGCGTTTCAGGACCATCAATACTCCTGCCTTTCCCTAAAGCCAATTTATATTCCCCGTGGTCTCCGTCAAAACGACAGACCGTTATCGATCCGTCCTTAAGTCGAAAATGAGTCATGCCGGACAATTCCGAAGGCAGTATCCAGTGTTTTCCAATCCGAAGTTTCGATTCCGGATGCCGCATCGAGAGCGGCGCTCCACAGTGCCACATAAGCACAGCATTGTCGTTGTCGGGATGACGGACGGTATACTCCGTCAGGTTGACCGGTTCAAGACCGAAAGAGGCTTTTTTAAGGATTATATTACTTAAGACGCCGTGAATATCCGATTCATATCCCAAGGGAATTCTGTCCGCAACGCAACTCTCAGCATAGCTGCAATATGCTTCGGAAGCGTTAATTACCGACATGAAATCCTGAAAAGCAATACCATCGAGTTTTTCTTTCCTCACAATCTCAAATATCCAGTCTCTTACCGCCAGAACATTTATCAGCGGTTCATCGGAACTGAAGTCTTCTATGACAGCTTTTTTTCTCAGTTCAGCGATTTCATCCCGATAGGTTTTCCTGTTTTTTTCGGCCAGTATTTTCGCCCCGTTTATGAATTCAACCATATCAATGGGCAGAATTTCCGTTTTGAAACGTTCCAGCAACTCGCTTTCATTGATAATAGTTGTCCAGAAGAAATCGATTCTCTGGCCTATATGCCCGATCCTGACGCCTCTTCTGAACGCGGAGGCAATATTGGCGGCACGCAGGAAAGTATCCATGCCTTCTGAAAACGGTTTATCTTCAAGCCGGCAGTTTTCAATATAAGTATAGGGAACTTTTAATTTATAGAGGACTTTGGTGGAAGCAAATAAACCGCAGAGAGTGTCGCGCAGCCGGGTTCCGTCCGGCCGCGGCGCTTCGTCACGGGGCCCCCAGACCAAAACCGGCGCCCCGAGTTCCCGCCCGATAAGTCCAACCGCGTGCTCAGTGCCGAAATTGCAATGCGGCATAAAAACCGCGTCAATGTTTTGTTGTTTCAAATACTTGACTGCCCGTTCTATGTCCTTTGTACCGCGCACTATGCCGTCCTGGACCGCGTCATCAATACCAATAAACGGAATAGACATTTCCCGTAATTTATTTTCGATTAACTTTTTCTGTTTTAACGCGTCTTCATGGCTGAAGACGAATTTTCCAATGGGGCAAAGCCCAAGCCGCGGCATAGCATCCATGGTCTTATTCTCCAGAAATTTTTTTTAAGTTGATTAATTCGCGCGAATCGCCTTTATTTATATTACCCTTTCGACCGTACCGTTTTTCTGGGATTTGAGTGCTGCGGTAAAGAGTTTATGGCTCATCGCGGTTTCTTCCGGCGTTACGCAGCCGGCAAATTTACTTTTCGGCCTGCCTTCAACCAATTCATAAATGAAGGCCGCCCACATCTGCTGGATGGTGTCGGAAAAACCGATCTCGAAAATGCCGCCGGTAATTCCGGGAAACGCTACCTGCGCGCCCATGTCTATCTGCTGCCAGGCCTGGTCGCCGCCGTCGTATTCGAGGATTTCGAGCGTTCGCGGTTTTTTACTGTTCCAGCGCCCGCAGCCTTTCATGCCCTTTACTTCAAAGTACCAGGTATCGGTTTCGCCGGGGGCAATCCGCTGGGTTTTGATCGTCATCGGGAATATTTCCCCCGTATCCGGGTCTGCAGTTTCACAGAGCATGGTTCCGTTGTCCCAGGTTTCACAGGGCGCAATGCCGCCTTTTCCGTCGGGACGTTCTTTTACTATATTCGAGAGAATCGCCCGAACGTTTTTCGGATACCAGCCCGCCCGGAACGGCACATGGCAGGGATGCATGCCCAAATCTCCGAGACAGCCGTATTCGCCGTTGAATTCAATCATCCGTTTCCAGTTGATCGCCTTGTCCTGGTTCAGGTCGGAGGAATGCAGAAAACCGGCATTGACTTCGATTATCCGCCCGAAAAACTTATCTTCGATCATTTTCCCCAGCCGCTGCATGGGCGGGTGAAAGGGAAATTCCGAACTGCAGCGGACAAAGACTTCAGGATGCTCTTTAACGCATTGCATTATTTCGTCATTGGCCGCCTTGTCGATCCCGAACGGTTTCTCGCCAAGCAGATGTTTACCGGCTTTAATAATGTCAGTATAAAGCTGCCGATGCAGGTTATGCGGTACCGCGCAGTAAATTGCGTCCACTTCCGGGTTCGCCGGCAGTTCCCGGTAATCATCCGTAACCTGAGTAACGGTCGCAAGCGAATCTCTGAACCATTTCAGCATCGCCTCGTTTTTATCGCATATCGCAATAATTTCAGGTTTTGCGGGCATATCGGTCAAATGGCACCAGCGCGCTGCCGCGCTGGCGAATTCCCGGCCCATCAACCCGCAGCCGATCACGCCGAACTTTATTGTTTTCATTCCAGCAGTTCCTTTTCGGTTTTCATATTCAGTCAAAATTTC
>JAQUOK010000575.1 GCA_028717165.1 Victivallaceae bacterium
GGCTGATGACGCTGGAAGCCGACAAACCTTATCTTAAAATAAGGTACGTCATAAGCAATCCGGCGCCGAAGTCGGACCGTTATTACCAGCAGGATCCTTATCAGTATAATTTTTCCTGGCGCGCCCACACTGAATTTTCCATCGGGAAAAGCCCGGAAAATGACACTTTCGTTATTCCCGGATCTAAAAAATTGCGCTCTGCCTCTTTCAGTTTCACCAAGCCAGAAATGTTCGACGATTTCCAGTGTTTGGACAGAAACTATTCCGGCGCTTATGACAATAAAGAAAAAACCGGCGTTTTCTATATTCTGCCGCCATCGATAAAAAACGTTTTGCTGTTCTACAACAGTTTTCCCGGCGGCAGCTATAATCTGGAGATATTCAAAAGCAGGATAAAAGGACTGGCAAATTGTGAACCGTTCAATATTCTGCCCGATGAAAGCGTTACTTTCGATATTTATCTTACCGGCATAAGCGCAGATAATATTGAGACGGCGAAACGGAAAGTTGAACAACTCGTCGGAGAATTGAAATAAAATGCCAAACGCCATGGAACAGGGTTTTGATCTGAGTATTTTATCGGAAAACTATCTTTCAAGAAAACGGTTCCCGTTCAATCAGGGGGCAGGCGCCGTTTACTGTCTGCCGCCGGGAAAAAACGGCAAAGACCGCTATCGAAAAGCCCGCCGCGACGGCCTGGCGACCATAGCCCATCTGTCCCTGTGTTTCGACCCGGCCTGGATTGCCGGCAATCCAGGGGAAGCCTCCGCCTTCTACTGGCTCTCCGAACAAACCGCGGCGCCTGCCGGAACCTGCATGCTGTCCCTGCAGAATGAAGATTACATGCACAATCAGGTAAAAAACCGGCCGGTGGATACGCTCCATGACCCGACGCTTTACTGGCGGGTGTTTGACCGGACGGACAACCGGACACTATCCCCGGCAGACTGGCGGGTTTCCGCCGATTACGACCGGATAACGATATTGCGGGCACAGCATTCGCATATCTACCAGGCGGCGTACCTGGTTTTCAATGTCGAAGTCAACCGCCGCTCCGCGGAATTCACTTATCTGGATCCCGGCGATCCCCGTTACGGAAATACCGCTCATGACGAAAACGTCCCGTGGCTTTATCTGGTTAATCCGCTGTCGCCAGCCTCGCAGCAGCATACCCTGCGGCAACTGGAAACGTTCCTGAATGAATGGGAAGGCGATATCGACCTGATAAGGATATTGCTTTCCTGCCGTTATACGACCTTTATGGACAAGGAAGGCAAACTCTACGGCGGTTGGGACGCCCGCGGGGAAAAGATTCCGGGTTGGAACTGGTACGGTTACGGGAGGTTTGCCCATCCTGATACTCAACTCGCTTTTACCCGAAAAACCGGCATCGAATTCGATATAAACTGGCTGCTGCGGAGCGGCTATGGCCAGATAAAATATCCGCCCGCACCCGAATACCTGGCCTGGGTGGATTTTATCAACGGGGAAATCATGGATTATCATGTTAAAATTTCCGGGCTTTGCGCCAGATATGGAGTAAAGGTGCAAACGAACATCGGCGACAACTGGACAGGGATAGAGCCGTACCGTAAAAACTTCGCGCGACCGGCATTTCACTCGATCGGCATGTACGGGTTGGGCAGGCCGATTGCCAACCGGATGCTGACTGACTTCAAAGATCCGGCTGAACGGGTACTTAAAATATGGTTTGCCTCGGAAGCCGGTTCCGGGCATTACGGCACCGGCGAGGCGGCGCAAAAACTGATCGATGACTGGAACAAAAGCAAACGGGCGCTGTTTTTCCGTTTTCCGGACACGCTGCGCCTGGAAGCGCTGGATGAGAAAGCGGACATTCGGCTTAAACAGGCGGTAAGCCATATGGTCAATGAGTTTTTCGACTACAAAAAGCTTATCGGCGGTCAGCAGGTTTACTGTCATCCCATTACAATTTATATCCTGAACTGCTGGGGAAGTTTGCGGGCCTGGACCGCCTGGGGAGACGACGCCGGCGAATCCCAGAGCATAATCCAGGCACATCTGGTCGATATGCCGTTCAGGATAAAATGGCTGTCCTTTACGGAAATCAGCCATACGGGAATACCCGAAGATGCTGATATTATTTTTAATTTCGGCCCGAAGGGAACTGCGTGGAGCGGCGGATATATGTGGAACCTTCCGCAAGTGGAATCACGCATTGAAGAATTTGTAAAATCAGGAGGAGCTTTCCTGGGAATTGACGCGCCGGGTTTTTACGATGGAAAATCCGTCCTTGCCCGCCTGTTGGGAATAGTTCCCGGCAAAGGCATAAATGACTGCGGGCCGCAGCGTCTGCGAAAAACCACCGGACATTGGATATCCGCTGATCTTCCCGAATACATTACTTTAACCCCCGGAGCCGCGGTTAAGGATACGGGGACAAAACTTACTGAACTGTTTTCGAACGGAAACGTTTTTGTTTCAGTTGCCGATTATCACAGGGGCAGGATCGGCTATATAAATGGCTACAGCAGCAATTCCGATTATTACCGGTTGTTGAAAAGAATGTTTTTCTGGCTTTGCCGCCGGGAAAACCGCCTGGCTATGCTGTATACTCCAGACCCCGATGTATTTTTGTATTTGTATAAATGCCAAAGAATATTAATAATTTACAATATGTCGGAACTTGAGCGGGAAGTCAAAGTCAAGTTTGACCTGAAGCTGTTCGGCGGCAAAACGACAAGCATGGCAGCAATCTCGGATATTTTCGGCGGCCGCACTCTGAAAAAGGCGGAATACGGAGAATTAAAAAACGGAATAGCGCTCAGGCTTATGCCCTGGGAAAGCAAATTTACCGAAATAACTATAACAGGAAAGAATTGATGAAAGTATTTTTTATCGGGACCTCGGCGTGTATACCGGGCAAAGGTGAAGAAACAGCCTCGTTTCTGATCAATGAACACATACTCGTGGATACCGGCTGGTGCAACGTGCTTAAAATGAAGGAATACGGTTTCGCGCCGGAAAAACTCAACTATCTGATCCTGACGCATCTGCATCAGGACCATTATCTCGGCCTGCCGCAATTACTGTTTTACCTGGGTATGAGAAAAGCTGACGGCAAGCATTCT
>JAQUOK010000576.1 GCA_028717165.1 Victivallaceae bacterium
TTGAACCGGTCATCGGACATATAAAGAAGAGAACAGATTAAGCCGTAATCTTTTAATTGCTCAGGGCGTTTACCCTTTCTTGCGCCCTTATTGCAGAGCAATATTTTAAAGTGCTCAAAGAGGTTTTGAAAAGGGAGAACGTGAAAGGGAAACAACTTTTCCTCAAAAAGTTTTTCCTTCGCGTGAAATATCCGCTTTTGCAGTGACGATTATTATAATATCGGGGCGAACAGGGAACAGAAATTTTCCCGCAGTTTGACCAATACGCTTTTATTGTTTACTGCTTTCAGGGTTATTTCCCTGCTGGCGGCAAGTTCTTCATCAAACTGCTTTTTCAGGTCATCTATGAACTGGCCGTTCCGGACACAAAAATCCAGTTCGAAATTCAAACGGAAACTGCGTACATCACAGTTGCTCGACCCCATAAACGCCCATTCCGAATCCGCCAGCATGGCTTTGGCATGTGAAAAATCACCGCGCTTTTCAAAAACCTTTATACCCGCAAAAAGCAGTGAACGGTAAAAACTCTGTGTTGCCTGAGCGACAAAAGGATGATTGTTATTTTTAGGTACGATCACCCGAACGTCGACGCCGCGGGCGGCCGTCATCGCAAGCGCCTGAATATAACTGCGGCCGGGGACAAAATAAGGAGTCAGTATCCATAAGGTTTTTTTTGCCGTGGCGGCGGCGGCAAAGAAAACGTTCTTGGAACCCTGATAATTCTGGCCGGGGCCGCTGTCCACAACCCTTACAAGGGAAGCCCCCTCCTCTTTCTGCGGCGGAAAGTCATAAGGCAATTCCTCTGCAACTAATTTTGAACGCGTTGAATAAACCCAGTCTTTCAAAAACGTCATTTGAAAAGCGGCAACCGCCGGGCCGATAATCCTGCAATGCAGATCGTGGATATGTTTACGGCGAGGCAGTTTTTTCGTTTTTACATTTTCCTCGGAGATATTAATACCGCCGATATAAGCGATTCTGCCGTCGATAATCAACAGTTTGCGATGGTTGCGCAGTTGAATCCGCCAGGGAGTAAGGATATTGAAAGGCGAAAAAGGCCGGATCGCAAGATTCCGGAGTTTCTTTTTCACATAACGGTGAAAGAAATACGAGAACGACGCCTTGAAACTGCCGAAACTGTCGTACTGGACTTTTACGTCAACTCCTTTTTCCGCCCGTTCTTCAAGCGCATCGAAAATGGCTTTGCCGACCGGATCATTCATAATGATGAACGACTGCATCCTGATACTGTGTTCGGCCTTCTTTATATCTTCGAGCATACGCGGGTAAGCGCTCGTGCCGTCCTTGAGGAGTTCCAGTTTATTGCCGCGCAAAGGAGGGCGCAACGGGAACAGATTATCCAGTATCTTTCTGTTTTCGGAACTTTCTTCCGGGGGCGGTATGAATTCATTGAGGTTTTTAAGGTAGGTCTTAAATTGCTTACCGAGATATTTATTTTTTGAAGAATCGACAAAATCCTGGATACGCTGAACCCGCATGCCGACAGTTTTTATCCGGATAATACCGAAAAAACAATAGAGAATCATCCCGGCCACCGGAAGCAGAATAATTACCAGCAGCCACATCAAAGCGCTTGACGGCTCTTCATGGCGGGTAAGAAGAATATGTACGGCAAAACCTAACTGCAGCACAAAATAAACGCAATAAATCAAAATAAAAATCAATTCACCGTCCATTGTTCTCCCCCAGCCGTCAATTCATTATTCCGGGAAAATCTCTAAGATCACTGACGTTGCCGCCCGCATACAGGACGTTGAAAGAAACTTTTTCCCCGGACGGCCCGTGATAAGCGCCAGCATCGGCCATAATGGGGAAATAACTGGGAGAAACCATATTCGGAGCGCTTCCGGTTATATCAATGTTATATTTCGCCAAACCGTTTTTTTCATTACCGGCGACTCCGGTTATTAATTCCCAGTTCCAGATATAACTGGTGCCTCCTTCAGTCGCCTCATACATTTTTTCAAAATCATCGGGACAGCGATAAACTCCTTGAGCGCCGCTTTTTATTGTCAGAACATCCGGCAGCCATTGCAGTCCGGCCGGGTAAGGGAGCGAAAGGTCGACTTTCCGGGAACTTGCGTAAGGAAAGTATTCGTGGTTGTTCGAAGAGTACAAGGTAACCGCAATACCGATTTGCTTCAAATTATTGCGGCAACTGATGGTTTTGCCTTTTTGCCGTGTTTTCTGCAAAGCCGGTAACAGCAATCCCGCAAGTATGGCGATGATTCCGATCACAACCAACAATTCCACAAGGGTAAAGCTGGCATAATTTGCGCAACCGCGCTTGTTTTTTCCTGAAAAAAATATCATTTTAATCTCCCGTTTACCGTTTTATTGTTTCGTGTTTTGAACTTTCTGCCGACGCGCTACTTCGAAAATTGCCGCCGTCAGGGGGGCAACCTCAGCTTTTTCCCGGCCGCTGAGATAGAGCAGGAAAAAATGTGACGCACCCTCGAGACCGCCGCGGCCGCCGGCGCTATTGAATACTTCCGCCGTCTTCTGCGGATTTTTTTTAGTTGCCTTCAATAAACGCTCTGCGGAGTCTTTAATAATCTTTTCCCGGACAGGCTTCGGCAGGCAGAACAGCACTTTAAATGACTTCTGCAATTCCCTGCAGGTTGCTTTTGCCACATACTGCTGCACTTTTTTCGGGTCTTTTAAAATATCTTTTTTGCTTTTCGCGTCGAGCTTCCGGAATGATTTATCAATGGTGTTCAGAAATTTTTCCGGCTTTATGGTTTGCGGATCCGCAATGGCGTTCCGGATAATTTCAGCATTTTTCCGGCGTTCATTAAGCCAGTACCCGGAATATACCAGCGCTGCTGTCAGTAGCACTGAAATTATGCCGGAAACCCAGATAATTTTCCGTTTCTTCCCAGGCCGGGCGCCTTTCCCGTCTGTCCCCAGCATAACACCGCCACCCCGTATACATTAATAATCTTTCAAGCTGTTTACCGCCGAAATCTCTGTTTTCGATTTCATCTTTAAAATTCCACGGTTCGCGGTAAAAAGCAAATCGGATTGACAAAAAAAATGCATCCAGGCAGAGAAAGCGGTCGGTTTGACAG
>JAQUOK010000577.1 GCA_028717165.1 Victivallaceae bacterium
GTTTACAAACAGGGCTGGCGTAAAACGTGATATTAAACACTTACTCAAACATGCCGTTGAGCGCGATATCCCGCTGATTATAGGATCTTGCGGAGGTTCCGGTGATGAACCACATCTTCAATGGACCAGAGATATTGTGGAAGAAATTGCCAAGGAGGAAGGTTATCATTTTCCGATGGCGCTGATCCGCGCGGATGTTTCCCGTAAAAGAATACTTAAGGGCATAAATAAAAAAAGTACTTCTGCTTTGGGCGGTTTGCCGGAGTTGACAGCCGCAACTGTTCGAAATGCGTCTGCGATTGTCGCTCAAATGGGGTGTGAACCAATAATTAAAGCCGTGCGTGGTGGTGCGCGGGTAATTTTAGCCGGCCGTGCTTATGATCCTGCGGTATTTGCCGCATTGCCGATACTCAACGGATTTCCCCAGGGCCTGGCCATCCATATGGGAAAAATACTTGAATGTGCGGCTATTGCCGCTACCCCTGGTTCGGGTGCTGATTGCGTACTGGGAATTCTCAAGAAAAATTCTTTTATTCTGCGCTCAATGAATCCTGAACGTAAGTTTACCCATGATTCGGTTGCCGCGCATTCTCTTTACGAAAAGTCTGATCCATACATGCTTCCGGGGCCCGGCGGCGTGCTCGATTTGACCAAGGTAAAATTTGAAGAAATCGGAAATGGTGAAGTTGAAGTGTCAGGCAGTGTGTTTGTCCCTTCAGTAGAGCCGGCTATCAAGCTTGAAGGGGTTGCTCGGGTTGGATTTAGAACTTTAAGTATTGCCGGATGCCACGATCCGATAATGATCAAGAACATTGACAGCATACTCGATGAGGTCGGAAAAAATATCGAGAAGAGCATTAAAGAAGATGGGGTGGACGGTAGGATATTTTTTCACGTTTATGGTAAAAACGGGGTAATGGGGAAGCTTGAACCAAAGCATAAAGCAACTCATCATGAACTGGGAATTGTTATTGAAGCGATCGGAAAAAATCAGTATGACGCAGATACAATTTGTTCATTGACCCGTTCTACTCTTCTTCATTACGGATATCGCGGTCGAGTATCTACTGCCGGGAATCTTGCGCTGCCGTTTTCACCGTCGGATTTTTCAGGAGGCGCAGTTTATGAATTCAGTATTTATCATCTCATGCAGGTAACTGAAGAGGAAATGGAAAGTCTGTTTCCGGTTGAATTTATCGCTTTGTGATGGTCACAAATGGTAGATAACGGATTGATTTTTTTTCGATAAGGTTTATTTATGAACGTGAAATATAATTATAAATTTATAAACGGGAGCACCCAATGAAAAATATTTTGAAAGTCGCAAAGGTGATTCGTTCCAAAAACTCAAGCCCATTTGAACTGACATTGGATATAATTTTCAAAAACAGAAAAGTATATGAATTGGTTAAGCAAAAAAAAATGATTACAACTGACTCGATTGCGGAATTGTATAAGGTGCCGAAAAACAAGGTTCCAAAGGTAATATTTTTTGATCCGGCAAAGGCGGTAAAAATCAGTATGATTCGTCCGATTCCTTCTGGAGCCCCTGGCGATACTGACGTTTACGGAGCTCAGCAGCATGCTCCCTTATTGAAAATGGAACTTGAGCTACCATAGTTTAACGCTGAGAAGCTTGAAAGAAATATAACTGAAACTAATTACAATAAAGGTTCAAAAAATGATTATTCCGGCCAATGTACAGACCTATTTAATTTCAGCAGTTTATCATGCGCCGCGCGGGCGGTCAAGACTCTATAATCTCGGTTGTATGCTTTCACAGCGTTACCTTCATCCGTCAGACCTGCTGATCGGGGTGATTGGTTCGGAAGGCTCCGGAAAATCGACTCTGATCCGTGGACTTTTCCCGGGGCTTGAGCTTACCAATGATGATGACGGAGTGAACCTTCATCCTGCGCCGATTTTAAATTTTTCAGAGAACGATTTTTTTTCCGGACATACTTTTCATCTTGATATTCGCCATGAATCTGCATTTACGCAGATGTTTAAGCTGGTAGAGGCTGTCAATATGGCAATAAGGCACGAACGGAGAGTGGTGGTTGAACATTTTGACCTGCTTTACAAGCACCTCGGATATAACGCGCAAGTGATTTTTGCCATTGGCGAAGATGTTCGGGTATACCGCCCTTCTGTATTCAGTCAGTCACCTCTCAATATCAAAAAAGAAGTTGATCAGACCATTAAATATCGTTTGATGGCACATTCTGCCGAAGATATCACGAGTCATATTATGGAGCGGGATTATGGCTATGAGCATCCTAATCTGCATTCTGATGTCAAGCACGGATTTGTAATCGGTTTTAAAGAGAAACCTAATGTAAACCTCAAGGAGCTTGAAGAAAAAGTTATGGAGGTAATCGACAGAAATCTTCCGATCAGTCCTGCCGAGGGGAATCATATTACTTTCGGCGAATCCAAGATGTATTGTACCGGAAAGCGTATTCATGTTAAATTCACCGGTGAGATAGAAAATTTTCGCCTTCTAAACGAATTTCGCTACGATCCAATTAACCGCGAATATCTGTTGGTTGGGATTGTCGGAAAAGAATTTGAACTTAGTCTCGAAACTCTTCCGCCAGTGCAGTCGCCTTGAATCCTGTTTTTTACGCCGTCAGCGAACAAAAATTGATTCATTAAGCCTGAAATGCCATGCTTTTGTGCTGATTGTGATTTTTCGCGAATTCATGTCAATTAGGACAGAACTGGACGTCAGAAATACGGCACAGCTCCCTGTGAAAAAAATGCCTGCATTATAGCATTGTTGAACAAAATGATTCTCATGATAATTTAGAAACGGGTTATTTATATCGGAAAAACCGTTGATAAAAGGAATAATCGTTAAAATTAAAAACCGTGGCAGAAATATTCGGTTTAAGATATTATTTGAGCAGTTAAAATTTAGTTAATAGTTTTGTTAAAAGCTATATATAAATTAAATTACTGGGGTATGCACTTGACGCAACCAACCACAAGATGTAGATTATGAGTATATGTATGACTACCCCAAAAATCTGTTTGAGTTCGAGGAACTATTCTCGAGCAACGAAGCATGCTTGGAATACT
>JAQUOK010000578.1 GCA_028717165.1 Victivallaceae bacterium
TGCTGGAGGCATTGACTGCCGGCACAGACCCGGAAGCAATATCCGGCATTGCTTTTTTACGCAGCGGCAAACTGGTCAAGACCGCTCCGCGGAAAGATATAAAGGATATTGACCGGCTGCCGCTGCCGGATTTTTCCCTGCTCCGCCACGCCAAAATCAGCCTTTATCCGGTAAGCTGGGAACGCGGCTGCGGAATGAATTGCGAATTCTGCACGGTTAAAGGACGAGTACGCTGTCCGTCGCCGGATTACGTGTTGAATCAAATAAGTTCGTTGTACGAACGGTTCAATGCGAAATACTTCTTCATTGTTGACGATCTTTTCGGACAAAATCGTACACTGGCGCTGGATTTCTGCAAACGGTTGAAGAAGTATCAGGAAACCATGCGGGTACGTTTTTTTATTACGGTTCAAATCCGCCTTGACAAAGCGCGCGACCAGGAATTGCTTAAAGCAATGCGCGAAGCCAGGATCAGGGTTGTGGCGATCGGTTATGAATCGCCGATCCCGGATGAACTGAAAGCCATGAACAAAAAACTGCACCCGGATGATATGATCGCCAATACCAGAATTTTTCACCACGCCGGATTTATGGTTCACGGCATGTTTATTTTCGGCTATCCGGCCAGGGAAGGGCAAATTTTCAACATGCCGGTGCAAGACCGGATCAGGATATTCCTGAAGTTTATCCGCAAGGCCCGCATCGATACCATCCAGATACTGTTGCCGGTTCCGCTGCCGGGAACCGAACTGACCAAAAGGCTGAATGACGCCAAACGGATTTTCCCTAAAAATATCATCGGTTGGGAATATTATGATGGCAATTTTCCACTGTTCATACCGGATTCTCCGCTGACCGCGACTGAAATGTATCAGGCGAACAAAATTTTAATGAGCCGTTTTTACCGGTTCGGCTATATTTTAGCCATTGGAGTGAATGTTCTGCTGTTTCCTATGATCCTATTTCCATTTTTCAACGTAAAAAACGGCTGGCGCAAATGGTACCCCATATGGCGGAACAATATCTGGCGTTATATCGGCTGGAACATTTTGCGCAAATGGAAATCAAGCCATAATAAGGGCGGCTTTGCCGCCAAACTCGAGACTGTGGAGAAAAAGCACGGGGACGTTGCCGCCTCCGTGCAGTTGCAATCAGAAAGAAAACTTTACCAGCGATAACCGCTGCGTTTGCCGCCGAAGCCGCCGCGAGCCGGGCGATCTTCTTTAAGCTGCGCCTCGTTGACTCGCAGATTGCGTTCGTCAAGCTGTTTACCATTGAGCCCGGCGATTGCAGCCCTGGCTTCCTGGTCATTGTTCATCTCGATGAAGCCGAAGCCTTTGGAACGACCGGAATCCCGGTCGTTGATAAGGCTGACGGAATCAACGGTTCCAAATGCGGAGAACGCATTCCTGATTGCGATTTCGGTGGTCGAAAACGATAAATTACCCACATAAAGTTTCATAGTGGATTTCCTTTTGCGGTATTGCCGCATAATTCAAGCGGGACAAAGATATTCGGGTTTGCGGTCTGAGAGATTTACCGGAAAGGAAACGAAAAATAAAAACTTCGTCAGAACTGTCAAGAAAATGATTCAAACTTTATTGCTTTCGCAATTTTCACCCGAGCGATATTATCCAAAACAAAAATGCACGATTTAACCGAAGTAATCCGATGATCAAATTGGTTGCGCACGTTGTCGCTCATTTTACTTAAAATACACCATAAATCATGAAATACCAATGCGTTTCGATTTTTTTATGATTTCTTTGGGGCACTACGGGGAAAACAGCTTAACTTATTTGCATTTTTCTTGGGACATGGGGATTCTTCGCAATGATATTTTTCAGAAGCTAATAGTCTAAAAGCTGCTGTCACGATATTTTTAAGTTAGCGGTGTTTGAAAGAACTGAAACCCACCAGTTTTTTTCCCTTCTCATCCCAAAGATTCAACCATAAGGATTCAAACTCCTCCTGATGCCAAGCGTTTTAATTGCGTGCAGCTCAGGAGTTTCGTCATAACACTTTTGCAGATTATAATTCGGAATCCGAACCCTGAGGTGGTGAACAGGATGTATGCCAATGTTGCCGGTACACCATTGCAGAATTTTTGGGAGTTTATAATATGAACTCCCCTCAAAGGCGGCGCTTAGCGGGTTCCAGTCGGCCTGGCGGGCCCAGTAAACGCCTTCAAACTGATGCTGAACGTAGAACAGCCATACCCCCAACGTTCCGGCAACAACCATAACGTACATATACAGCAGGAAGTATATCGGAGAAACCTTCAAAACCGCCAGTATGCCAATAAATAACAGCAGAACCAGATCGTTAAAAATCACGCTGAAACGCCCTTTTGCGCCGCTGCCTTTCAAACTGAAGCGGTGATCAAATAGAAATAAATACGCAGGACCAATTCCAAACATGACAAAAGGATTCCTGTAAACCCGGTATGCGATTCTGATGCTTAGAGGCGAATTCAGATATTCATCTACCGTCAATGTCCATACATCGCCCACGCCGCGGTGATCAAGATCCGCATATGTATTGTGATGAATATTGTGAGAATGCTGCCAGCGTTCATAAGGGACAAGGGTGAACATCCCCATCACATATCCCCAGAAACGGTTCGCTTTGCGGGAAACAAAAAATGAACAGTGGGTGCAATCGTGAAAAATGATAAAAATCCGCACAAGAAAAATGGAGGCAAAAGCTCCGGTGGTCAGAATCATCCACCATGGATAAGAATTATTAACCATCCATACAATAAGCGCCCAAAACACCATATAAGGAACCACAGAAGAAAAAATCTGAAAAAGAGACTTTTTCAAATCAGGAGTTTCATATTTTGATGTATCTCTATACCATTGCGGTTCAGCAATATTGGAAACCGCGGCTCCCGGCTGATTAAACATATCGCATATTCTCCATCTGAATATAAATTTCTATAATTTAATATAAAAAGAAAAGTAGAAAAATCAAGACATAGAAAATTATAGCTGAACTGTGCAGGAGGAATTACGAATAGCATCTTTGATTAGCGGAATTAATGGCGGAGCGACGCTGAATGTCCTTATTCCGCATTGTA
>JAQUOK010000579.1 GCA_028717165.1 Victivallaceae bacterium
CCGCCGTTCAACGGCCATTTCGTTGCGTTCGGCGGTCTCACCTTCGACCAGTTCAGCCAGGAACTCAAGGTATGGCATTTGACTTTCAGAAGCGAGCTGGGCGGCGGCCTGGTAGTTCTCCAGGAAATACTGCAATTTGAGGCCGGTTAGTTTTTCTTCGAGTATTTTATTGATCTTCTTCATAGTAGTTTACCGGTTTAATTAACGTCGTAGGCATCCATATCCGGAGCCTGAATTTCAAGGTCAAGGTAGTCGGATTTTCTGCTCAAGTGCAATGGGCCGGGCCGTAGCGAAACGCGATGACGGGCTTCGAGTATATTGGCGATGTAATCGCTTCCGAAAGCCCCGGCTTCAGCGCCGTCTTCCAATGCCCGGATGATGTCATCAGAACCATATATGCTCAAAAGCGCCATGATCTTCCTGATGTGGGTCGCGGGGTTGAGCCGTCTTGTCCGGATTCCCTGATAATAGGTTTCGGCAACCGGCCCGAGTTCCATAAACTGTTTCATTATGATACCCTGTTTCGCCTTGCGGCGCTGTTCGATCAGGACTTTGTCGTGTTCCGGCAGTCCGTAATCCCGGTTATGGTCATAGCTCCTGGCATGTTCGGCGATAAGCCTGGCGTCACAGCGGATCGCGATTGTTTCCGGGTATATTCCAAGCTCAACGCGCCATCCGGCAAATTCCGGCGGCACGGAATATTTATTGGACTCGAAAACCACCCGGTACTGTTTGTTGACACGAGTTCTTACGATGACGCCGCAGTCGTACGGAAAAAGCGGCAGAGGCTGCAAAGCGGTTCTTTCCGCTTCAAACATTTCAAGCGGCGACTTCTTAGTCGTGCCGTGAACTCGGACATTTGCAACGTTTTCCATCCACTGCCTGACGCCGTGGTTCAACGCCGTCAAACTGAGATTGTCGCGGTCAAGCCCGTTGAGAAAACTCTTTCTCAGATAAGAAATATTCCTCTCAACCCGGCCTTTTTCGTAAGGCTTCCTGACACCGCAAGGAACAACTCTGACTCCCCAAACACAATCGATAACCATTGTTTTCCTCACTTAAATTTTTTTTTAAGATTGGGATCGAATGATTAACAGTAATAGTATCTTTCCCAATCAGTATATCCTTCAATAACAATCTTACAACCTTTTGTTTTTCTTCTATGTTTAAATTTTTTGCCCTTTCTTTCAGACAGCCGATAAAACTGCTTACCGACGTTTCAATCTGTGAAAGCCGTTGTTGCTCAATATATTTGAATTTGAGAGCATTCAGTTCTTTTGTCAGCGTCGCCTCTTTTTTTCGCAGGTTGCCAATACGATTTCGCAGTTCTTCTATCGGGAGCATCCCCTCCTGATAGGCGTCAAGCAATCTGTCAATGCCATTATGGACTTTGTTCAGTCCGGCTTGAAGGTTGTTTTGCTGTTTTTGAGTCAGATCGGTATTTTTGCTTTCCTTTATTCTTCGCTGAATCTCGTCCCGGATCAGCTCTTCATTTTCCAGCAGATGGATAACATGTTTCCAGACAAGGTTGTCGAGATAGTCCTGGCGAATTGGGAAGCTTTTGCATTTTCGTCCATCGGGATACCTGTAATCATCTGAACCAAGGCACCGATAGTAATAAATTTTGCGTAGAGAAGTGCGAGTTGACGTGCGATAGTAAGCATACCCGCAGTCTTTGCAGACAAGCATTCCCTGAAGAAGAGTTGGTTCTTTGGTATTTCTCGAAGCGTGTTCTTTGTTGTGTTTTAATCTTTCCTGCGCAAGATCAAAAATCTCCTGTGATATTAAAGGCGGAACATTTATGCTGATCCATTCATTTTTAGGGCGATCTTTTCTAGCTCCACTTCTGGGGGAGTAGCCTCCCTTCTGTCGAAGCGGACGGGTAATCTTTTTTCTTTCGCATTGTTCTGTTTTTCCGTATGCGGCCCTGCCGGTATATGCGGGATTTCTCAATATTGCCCAGATAACAGACCTGTCCCACTGTTTTTTCTTCATTCTTGTCGGGATTGCCTTTTCTGTAAGATGGCGGCTTATTTCTCCCATGCTTTTCCACTCGTGGATATAAAGGTTGAAAATTTCTTTTACAACAGCAGCTTCCGGCTCACAAATTTCATAATACGCGTCTGTGTGCTCTGTCTTCTTGATATAATGATAACCGTATGGAGCTCCGCAGAGAACATTGACACAACCGGCTTTTGCCTTGTGACGTTTTCCCCTGCGGGTGCGTTCGATAATCTGAGCACGCTCATATTCCGCGATCATTCCTTGAAACTGCTGAAGCAGCTTGTCCTCTGGAGAATCCCCCTGGACAGATTTAAGAAAAACCGTTTCTACGCCATTACGCTGAAGTTCTTCCACCAATAAAACCTGGTATGCGTAACGCCTGCTGAGACGGTCAGGCGCGTATATAAGCACAGCGTCAAGTTTTCCCTCTGAAGCCAAATCCCTCAGCCTCTCCAGTCCCGGCCGCGCCAACATGCTCCCGCTGTATCCTTCATCTTCAAGCACCCATGCCGACGGAACCGTATAATCGTTCTCCCCCGCATATTCTTTTAGAAGGGACGTTTGACTGTCAATAGTCTTTTCGTCCTTCTGCCGCTCCGATGAGACCCGGGCATAAATAGCCGCTAATTTCCCCATCCAGTTTATCTCCTTTTATGCTTTCAACAGACAAGTTCTTATTGCAGCAGGACGGAAGAGCGGAAGGAACAAGCAGTTGATAGGCCATCCCAAGTTTCTGAACTCCCAGCCTGTCATAGTTGTATTCCGACTCAAGATTGAGTTCGTTTTTCTTCCTTCCCACTCTTTCCTCCCATTTTCAGGAAGATTTCCAGCGCTTCCGCCACAAGATCGCTCAATGTGTAATCTGAGAGCTGCGCTCTTTGCCTGATTCGGAAGATGAGACTGACCGGCAACTTTACTGTGAAAACCGCTTTTTTTTCCGGTATGACAAGCAGTCCGGAACTTTCCTGGGCTATCTTCAAATAACGAAACGCCTGCCTGTCTGAAATTCCAAATTTTTCTATCAGCGCCTTTTTTGCTTCCGCATGAGTTCCATCCGCGGATAAAATCCCGAC
>JAQUOK010000580.1 GCA_028717165.1 Victivallaceae bacterium
CGGCAACATTGAAAAACTTAATAAAGAATATGGAACCGCTTACGGTTCGTTTCAGGAAGTTGATCCGGTTTCGCTGGAAAAGGCCAGAAAGACCGGAGATATAGCCCGCTGGGTTGACCACCGTCTGCACATGGAGGAAGTCTGGGCAGGCTTTTTCGCATCCATGCGCGACTGCATACAAAAAGTTGTTCCCGGCGCCAGAACCGGCTACGAGGGAAGCGACCACGAACCTTCAACCTGGAAAGCCGATGATTACTGGAAACTGGCCCGTGCCATGGATTTAAACAGCGTTTATTTCTTCCCCTTCGCGTGCACCGCAGTAAAAAGTTTTTTGCCGAAGCGCGCGATGTTCGGAAGCGGCTGGACCGGCGGCTACAATGAATGCCGCAGCGCTGCCTGGATGGAATATTACATGTGGATGAGTCTGTTCAAGGGCGCCAATTCCTACTGGGTATGGCATGGCTCTCCGGCAACAGGTTCCGTAACCGCCCCCGATTTTTCCTTTTACCCGTTCTTCCAAGCAGGGCTGAAAGCAATAAGGGAAATAAAAACAGGCATCGGGAAATCCCTGAACCGGACAAAACGGCAAACCGACCTGGCGTTTTTTTATTCACCGTCTTCTATCCATTGCAGCACTTTTCTCGGCGAACCGCTGGGCCCGTTTGCGGATATTCTCGAAAACTATACCCAATTGCTTATCGATTCAGGATTTCAGCCGGGAGTTTTATCATATGCCCAAGTCCGCAACGGCGAACTTAACGCATGTCCGCCGCCGCTGCTTATCCTTCCTTATTGCCAGGCATTAGCTCCCGCAGCGGTACGGGAAATAAAAAAATATGTTGAAAACGGCGGACTGCTCATCGCTGACGTTAAACCTGCAATAAGGGATGAACACGGCAAACTTCTGGCGCAGTGCGCATTGGATGAAATTTTCGGGGTAAAAACTGATTCCCGCGATAACTTCAAAAAAGGTAAAATTGAAATCCTGAACAAGCAACTGCCGTCAACTGCGGCAATCCCCCCGGTATGCTATGACTCGTCCTTGACGGTCACAACCGGAAATCCGGCAGGTAAAATAAACGGTCAGCCGGTAATCATTTGCAACCGTTACGGCAAAGGACGGTCTATTATGCTCAACTTCATTCCGCCCGAGTATTATCAGGGAGGAAAAATGGAAACGTCCAGTTCCGGGGATTTTGCCTCCTGGCAAAAAGAAGCGGCATTCAGAAATTTGTGGACGGCATTGCTGGCTGAGGAAAAAATTGTTCCGCCAATCGCCGTAAAACCTGAAATCCCCCAACTGGAAATAAGCAGGTTCAAGGATCAGGAAATTGAATATGCGGGAATACTCCAAGGTCTTCCTAAAGCCTCTATTAATTATGCTCTCGGCCTGGCCTCAACTCCCCCGGCAAAGCCGGTTGAAATATCGTTTCCCCGCCAAGCCCATATTTACGATGTCAGGAAGAAAAAATATCTCGGCCTGAACCGGAAGATAAAAACCGCAATCACCTCCGGCAAAGCCATGCTGTTTGCTTTGCTGCCGTATAAAATCGATACGTTGAAAGTATCGCTGCCGCAGGCGGAGATAAAGCAGGGAGGAACATTTAATTACCGGGTTTCCCTTGCCGCAACAGGCAATCATGAACTTGGCAACCATATAGTTCATATCAGGGTCTTTGGCCCGGCGGGAAAAGAGATACCGTATTATTCGTCCAACCTGAACTTGAACCGGGGAAAGGCGGAAGGAGAACTGAACTTTGCCCTTAACGCGAAACCCGGCGCTTATAAAATCGAAATGGAAGAAATTGTGAGCGGACTCAAGCGGATAATTGAGTTCAAAGTTGTAAAACGGTAAAACTCAAAGGATGGCAAAATGAACAGAACAGTTTTTAGAATAATGCTTATACTGCTGGTATGCGGCTATTGTCGCGCGGCCTTTTCCGTGGAAAAAAAATGTTATCCCTGTTATATGATTTCCTCGCCGATAAAGATTGACGGTCAATTGGATGAAAGCGCCTGGCGCTCTTTGCCGGAAGCCGCCGGTTTTCATATCCTGCATCGCAAAAAATACGCCGAATTCAAACAGACGTTTTTCAAAGCGGGCTGGAACCGGAAAAACCTTTATCTGGGCGTCAAATGCATCGAACCGGATATTGGCCAAGTAAAAGTCAGCAAAAAAGACGGAGATTCCCGTATTTGCCTTGAAGACAGTATCGAACTCTTTCTTTTTCCGAAAACCCTGCAGAAATATTTTCAGTTTATGGTAAATATGAAGGGGAAAAGATGGAACGGCATTGGGGCCGGCGGCAAAGTTTATCCTCTCTGGAATTGGAAAGCCGCATGTTTCCAGGGAAAAGGTTTCTGGTCTCTCGAAGTTGAAATACCTTTTTCCGTTTTAGTCCGGACCCCGGCAGACAATGAAAAATGGAATTTCAATGTTACCCGCAACACTACGGTTTCCGGCAGCGGCGGCAATCGTTACACTACCTGGGCAAGACTTAAGAGCGGCGGTTTCCATGATTACGAAAATTTTGCTGTCCTTCAATTCATAAACCGGTCCCTTACAGTGGAAAATTCTCTCAAAATCGAAGAATCCTTATCGCCTGACTTCAATTCCCAAACTAAAGCGGAAATTAAAAAACTGCTGGCGGAAACCCGGGGAAAAGAGTCCATGCTTGAAAATAACGGAGAAAAAACCGCCTTTAACGGCATTATAACTGAAGCGCAGAAAAAACTGGCAGACAACCAGGCCGCCCCTTCTGAACTATATTTTATTCTATCAAGGCTCAGGCAGCTTCAAAAGAAACTTACGGCATTGGAAATGCAGCTTTTACTGGACAATTGAAAATTATGGCAGGAATAAATGATAAAAAAAATTAGCGGCGGTTTTCATCTGGAAAGCGGTTTACCGGACGAATACTATGCTTTTACCGGCGGCGAACTGTCGGCTACAATAGAACGTAACGGCGGGATCAACACCATCGGCTGTCTGGATATCCTCGAGAAAGAGGGCCGGCTGTATCCCGACCGCAAAACAATACCGATATTTCAAAAAGAAGGCAACTCCTGCGGAAAGC
>JAQUOK010000581.1 GCA_028717165.1 Victivallaceae bacterium
AAACCGTAAGCTCCGCCCTGTTCGTCAAAGTTTTTACCGATTTCACTTGCGCTTAATGCCCGGTTGTATATGCGCAGCTTATCAATAAGACCATTAAGATAGGCATCGCTGCCGTGAATGGCCCTGCCGACATATGACCAGCCGCCGGAAACGTCAATATCCCCGGTAACATTCGAAATGTTCACGTCCGCACCAACCTGCACGCCGTCGCAATACATTTTAAGAACACTATTATCCCGGTCTACTACCATGCCGACATGATGCCATTCGTTATCATTAAGAGCAGTGTAAAAATAATCGTTCGAGGCAGCGTTCCCGTTAACGTCCCTGATATAATAACCCAAAGTTCCGCCATCAGTAATCATCAACTCATATATAGTTAATGAGGGGGAATTCCTTCTCATTCCGAAAAGGGCAGGGTTATCGCCATCCCCCCCGGAGGCGCCCATGTACTTAACCCAGCCTTCTATAGTGAAATTCCGTGTGCCAAGATTCGCGATACTGGCATCATTACCGCATGTAACATAGTCGTCAATCCCATCAAATTTCAAAGCTTGGCGAATACGTCCATCCACCCAGCAAGTTGAAGAATTCATATTTACCATTGTTCCGTCATTACCATTGACTGAGGAATCTTGGACATTTTCATTGAATTGCCAGTTTGCAAGAGTACTTGCGGTTAGATAACTCTCGTAAATTTTTTCGGCACAGAGCGCGATGGAATGAACTTTGACTTCATCAATAATACCATTAAAGTAGGCATCACTGCCGTGAATGGCTCTGCCGATATATGACCAGCCGCCGGAAACGTCAATATCTCCGGTAACATTCGAAATGTCCACGTCCGCACCAACCTGCACGCCGTCACAATAGATCTCAAGAATACCATTGTCCCGGTCAACAACCATACAAACATAATGCCACTTGTTATCGTTAAGAGCAGTGTAAAAATGATCGTTAGAGGCAATGTTTCCGTTAACATCCCTGAGATAATAACCCAAAGTTCCGCCATCAGTAATCATCAACTCATATATAGTTAAGGAGGGTGAATTCCTCCTCATTCCGAAAAGGACAGGGTTATCACCGGCTCCGCCTGAGACGCCCATATATTTAACCCAGCCCTCTATAGTGAAATTCTGAGTACCGGGATTTGCGATACTGGCATTATTACCGCAGGCAACATAATCATTCACACCATCAAAGCTGAGAGCTTTGCCTATTTTGCCTTCAACCCAGCAGCCCGGAACATCCATATTCACCAGAGTTCCGTCATTCCCGTACGGAGAAGAATCCTGACTGGTCTCATTGAGGCTCCAATTACCGAGAGAATTGCCTTCCAGATAATGACCGTATACATCATTGGCATTTAAAGCCGTATTATAAATACGGACTTCATCAAGGAGGCCATTGAAGTAGGCATCACTGCCGTGAATGGCCCTGCCGATATATGACCAGCCGCCGGAAACGTCAATATTCCCCGTTAAAGCTGAAATATCCACGTCACCATCCACCTGCATACCATCACAATACATCTTGAGAACATTATTATCCCTATCAACCGTCATACAGACATGGTGCCATTCGTTATCATCCAGTTTGGGATAGTAGGACTGCCATCCGTAGGGATCAGTATCATATTTTGGATAAAAGTATTCATCTGAGACCGTATTGCCATTATCATCTTTTATATAATATCCCAGGTGTCCCCCGTCCGTAACAGTCAATTCATAAAGAGTTATGGGAGTCTGGCTCCTTCGCATTCCAAAAAGGACAGGGTTATCACCACTCCCCCCTGAAATATCCATATATTTAACCCAGCCTTCTATGCTGAAGCTCCGGGTTCCCAGATTCGCAATACTGCTGTCATTGCCGCATGTAACATAGCCATCTATCCCATCAAACTCCAGAGCGTTATTTATTTTGCCGGGCACCCAGCAGGTCTCAGGTAAATTTATCAGTGTGCCGTCACTGTTTTCCTCAGAATCCGCCGCATTCGTTCCCGACGTTTCATCGAATTTCCATATGGCAACCGGATCCGCGGCTGTTTTGTAGCCGCCGAGAATTATCAGCAGCGCAATAAAACCCATTATGAAATTAAGCTTCTTTATCATTGCTGGCTCCTTTTTAAATTTTACAAAAAATTGTTATAACACTAAAAAATTTTTTATGTGCGAATCTTTTACAAAACCGGGATAAGAGTCTTATTGTTTGAATATGGTTATGACTCCCGGCAAATATTCGGCAGGAGTCTGCTGTTGCTTTATGTTTTCATTCTTCCCCGGAAGCGGCATCGAGGATTTCGATTTCATCTTTGGCATAATTATATATCTTCAATTCATCAATTATACCATTAAGGCTGTATGCGTATCCGCCGGCATACGCTCCTACAGATATATCTTTTCGGCCTTTAGTGAATTCTATGCCCTCCTTGCTTTCTGCGAATTCCTTAAATTTGCTGCCGCCGGGGTCAATATCCGATTCATAAGCATAAACTCTAAAAACCCTGCCGTTATAAGTGGCGGCAATGAAATACCAGGTGTCGCTTTTGGCGGAGAACTTCAACTCGGCGCCTTGAAGTTTTTTACCGTCGCCCACAACAAAGCGTATACTCCGGTAAGCAATCAAAAACCTGAATCCGGGACCGCGGTCGCTGCCCGCATTGGAAACGATTTCCTGGGTTCCGCTGCGCTGGTGTTTAAAATTAATCCAGCACGTAACAGTCACTCCTTTACTGAAATCGTACTCTCCAAGATTTTTAATGACCATACAGCCTTTATTTCTGATCTTTTTCGGGTCATCAGTTGTAAATTTCAACGCTTTCCCTGACTTACCCTCAGTCCATAAGGTATTTTTGCCGTCTCTTGCAATAATACCATCATACTTATTACCGCTGAAATCCTTTACGCTTATGCCTTGTCCTTCAGCAAACTTCCAGTACCCCAGCAATTTTTTCTCCTGCGTATAACCGGCAATTGCCGCCGCTAAGCTAACTGTCATTATCAGATATTTCAGAAATAACATAATCTGCCTCCTTTTTATTCCAGTTGCAGTCTTATACACTCTGTGGCGCCGCC
>JAQUOK010000582.1 GCA_028717165.1 Victivallaceae bacterium
ATATTCCCGGCAAGCAGTATCGGTAGTAAATCGTGATTCCAGTTCAGCTAATGTCATTGGATAGTCTTCCATTGCTATATAATCTACATATTGTATGTGGTTGTGTCAAGTGCATACCCCAGTAAATCTATTATATAAACGCCGTATATAGGAAGCTTTATTATAAATGCAGCGCAATCCTCCCGGTTGTGTAATTACTCAAGCGCCTCGCTAACCGGGACAAGGAATATTGGTTTTCTCCTTACTCAGTCTCAGCCGGTGCGAAACCGGAAGCAGCATTGTTTACTTACAAGGCGCTCCTTCGTCGCCTATTTTAAAAATTTTTCCGCTTCTTTCAAGCTTGAAATAATTCGCACTTTGTCTCTTAAATCACCGGGAACGCTTGCGGTATCGCTGAACAGCAGCAGGGAACCGATCCCGGCACGCAGTCCGGCTTCCATGTCGCAGATTTTGTCACCGATAAAAATACTTTCCGCCAAATCCAGCTTGAAATCCTTTTGCGCCCTCAGCAGCATTCCCGGATTCGGCTTCCTTCCCGGACAGTCGCGGCGGTAGGTCTTCAGATCGGCGTTTACCAGGTGCGGACAGGCGTAAACTGCGGAAATTCTTATCCCGCGCCCGGTAAACTCTTCCAGCATCCATTTAGTCAGCTTCGCCAGATCGTTCTCATTATAATAGCCCCTGGCGATCCCGGACTGGTTGGTGACTACAATTATCCGGTAATTTCGCTCGGCCGCGGTCCGGCACAAAGTGAAGATGCCGTCGATAAATTCAAAATCCTCAATCCGGTAAAGATAGGTTATTTCAGTATTGATGACGCCGTCCCGGTCGAGAAACAGGGCGCGGGCTCCGTCCCGGAATAAAGTTTTCGGATATGAATCAGGGGTATATACCAGCATATATTTTGGGGCTCTAAGATATATGTTTTGTCAGTTCTAAGCTAAATTTAACACTATTTCGCGATTTTCCAAATATGAGTTTGACAAAAGTGTTTACAGCGTCCATAGTATGGTGTGGGGCTTCCGTTGAGTTATAGAGCCGGTTGCTTTACGGAGAATCAGTAGCAGTACGAGGTATGTTGTATGGATCATGGCAAGCTGCCTGGGGAAATCCAGGGGAATTGGATTTGGGAAAAGTCACTTATTAATATGCCGAATTCATCTTTGCTTGTCCGCAAGGAGTTTTTACTGAACTGCAGCCACAGCGTCGCCGATTTCTGGATAAGCGCCAACTGTTTGTATCAATTGTTCGTAAACGAACGTCTTGTCGGCTTCGGGCCGCGCGCCAATCATTCGAAATATTCCAATTATGTTGATGAATACGACCTGTCCTATTATCTTCAGCAGGGAGCTAATGTCATTGCCGTAGTGGTTTCGCATACTTTGCCGAAAAAATCCGCCGGCAGTCTCAAAACGCCCGGTTTCTGGTGTCAGCTTAATCTTGACCGCAAACCCTTTTTATATACCGATAAAGACTGGGACGTATTTCCGGCGAATTATTTCATGCGGCCGTGCGCCTTGATGAGCGACAGGCACGGAATGACCGAATCCGTCGATTGCGGCAGCTATCCCGTCAACTGGATGAAAAGTCCGGTCGAACTCGATTCAAGATGGCAGAAACCCGATTATATAATCTCCATTGACCGGCTCCGGGATAACCTTGAAATATGTCCCCTGACTCCGAATTCGATCGATGAAATCTATTTTTTCGAGAATATTTCCCTGGGCGCTTACGGCATTAACTGTGCGGTAACGCACGTAAATTTCAACGACCTGTTTTCCGATCCGGGAATTTACGCCGCGGTAACTTTTTTATTTGCGGAGGCGGAGCATGAACTGGGACTGGAAGTGTTTGGGGATGCTCCTTATAAACTTTTCTGCAATAAACAGTTGATTAAATCCAAAGACAGCCGGTACGATAAACTTTTCAGCAGGGAAAACAATAAAATAACTTTATGCCTGAAAGCCGGCTGGAACCGCCTTCTGGTTCTGCAGGATGTCGAGGCGCCGGGAAGCGGCATGACTTTTGCTTTGCCGGAGGTGCCGGCGGATGCCAAGAGGTTGTTTCAGGACACCATTGAAGATGCCGCCGACTGCTGGAATATTGCCGGGCCTTTGCGCATGCCCCTGAGTGAAGCGACGGCTTCAATTTCTTTTGAACGTCTGAATTCGCAGTCTTATGAACCGGCTCTGAAAAATGTTCTGGATATTTCGAGTTACCTTAAGCATTGTGATTTTAAGCCGGCCGGGGCGCGAGAAGCGGCGGCCGGCATTGGCGCGGGAGAATATCTTCTGTTCAAAACGCAGGACCTGAAATACGGGTTCCTGGCGCTGGAAATAAACGCTTCCCAGGATGATATTGTCGATATAAGCATCGGTCAGTATATCGATCAAAACGATTTTCCTTTGAATGCTGACGGCATAAAGAATACCCATACTATCCTCTGCCGCGCCGGAGTGAACAAGTTCATAAAATTCAAGCCGGAGGAAATCTGTTACGTGATGGTTTCCGTACGCAGGGCGGCCGCCAAGATTGAAGTGAACGACCTGGTATTATCCGAGTTTTCCCGGGTTCATCATAACCATATAATTACTTCTTTCGAGTGTTCCGACGAGGAACTCAATGAAATATGGCGGGTCGGCCGCAATACCGTCCAAAGGGCGGCGTCATTTATCTGTCAGAACGAACCGAGTATTCTTAACACCTGCTGTCTCGGCGACTTTTATTTCCAGAGCTGTAATGTGATCGCCGTTTTCGGCGATTTTCACTTATCTGAAATCTGGCTGCGTAATTTCGGCGAGGCGCAGTATGAGAACGGGAATATTCCCGCGATTTCGTTCGGGGAAAAAGTATTTTCCCAGATATCGCACCTTTTCCTGTTTCCCACCTGGCTGCTGTTCCATTACCGGGTAAGCGCCGACGACGCTTTCCTCCGTAAAATGGCCCAGCATCTGGATTTGATCTTTGAATTGTTCAAATCTCTGACCGATGAAAACACCGGGCTGTTCAAGGATGTCAATAAGCATTTTAAATCATCCTGCCGGCTGGATTCGTTTTCCGGCGGTGAAGGC
>JAQUOK010000583.1 GCA_028717165.1 Victivallaceae bacterium
GGCTATACATTACTGGATATAGTGTACTCGGTTAACGTATGAATCAGCTAATTATCAAATATTAAGGATTTTATCTTAGGAGCTGTAAAGAAATTAACTTGACAATTTGCCGGAAAGATCGTGATCTGATTTTTGGGCCGACGGCAAGGAGCATACCCTCAGGTATGTAACGAGCCGACGGCACGAAAAGCATTCACAAGAACCGGGCAAATGTAAAGGTTATTTCTGAACGGCTCCTTAGAAGACGATCTGCTAATATATTGGGAAATAAGCTGAATTTTAATCGTAAACTATTTAATAACTCATAAAAAAGAATTATAATGAATAAGATGAAAACAAAATCAGAAAGCGTAAGAACTTCTATTTCCGGCGGGCTAAGATTAGGTGTAATCGGGGTATGCCGTCGGGGAGCGCTTGCGGATATCGCGCACCAGCCCGAAAAGGGTATTCAAATAGTTGCGGGAGCCGACCCGCACGAAGAGAATTTAGAAAAGTTCAAGGAACGGCTCAAAATTAATGTTCCGACCTATACGGATTACCGGGAGATGCTGGCAAAGGAAAAGCTGGACGGAGTTTTCATAATGAGCCCGGATTTCTGCCATGAAGAACATGCGGCGGCCGCTCTGGAAAAGAAGGTTGCGGTTTATCTGGAGAAACCGATGGCGATTACGATTGCCGGGTGTAACCGGATAATGCGGGCGGCGTTTGAAAACCGGACAAAACTTTTCCTCGGCCACAATATGAGGTATATGGATTTTACTAAAAAGATGAAGGAAATAGTTGATTCCGGGCTCATCGGCGAAGTACAGGCAATATGGTGCAGGCATTTTGTTTCCTACGGAGGCGACAATTACTTTAAGGACTGGCATGCGGAACATAAATATTCGACCTCTCTCCTGCTCCAGAAAGGATGTCACGATATAGACATAATTCACTGGCTGGCCGGTTCTTTTACTAAAACGGTTACCGGCCTGGGAAAACTCAGCGTTTACAACAGGTGTGGAAAAAGTTATCCGGGCAACGAATACGTCCAGGCTAAGGCCAACCCGGCCAACTGGCCGCCTCTTGAGCAAAAAGGAATGAATCCGGATATGAACAATGAAGACCATAATATGATATTGCTGCAATTGGAGAATGGGGTTCAGGCATCGTATCTGCAATGTTTTTATACCCCGGATTCGTGCAGGAATTATACCATATTGGGAACGAAAGGAAGAATTGAAAATTATGGAGATGTCGGGGAAGGAGCCACCATTGAGGTCTGGACCGGCAGAACCGATTCATATCGGCTTAACGGCGATATCACTTACCGGAGTTTAGTGAAACCGGGAGGGCACGGGGGATCGGATAACAAAATTGTGCAGAGTTTTATAGATTATCTCGCTGGGAAGGAAAAACCTGCTTCAACGCCTTTGGCAGCCCGTTACAGCGTAGCCGCCGGATACATGGGGGCCATGTCGATACGTGCCGGCGGGCGCCCGTTTGATATTCCGTTGCCGGATAACGACCTTGCGGAATATGAATATTAAAAAAACGGTTTCTGAACTCCCATTTTGATTATAATCAAGGCATTTTATGTTCAACTGGTATAAATTGACATTTTTTCTGGGATTCTCCCTGCTTTTGTTCGTGCTGGTGATCTATGACCGCCCGACAACGAAAAACGACGGCAGAACCGAATTACGGATTTTATCCTGTCCGCCGCCGGGTTACGACCGGAAATTCGAAGAAACGCTTCGGGAGTTCGAAAAACTCCATCCCGATATCCGGGTCAAGCTCATCAAAGCTCCGGGAAATTACTACATAAAAGTCCAGACGATGATGGTGGGCAAAACCTGCGCCGATGTGGTAGGTTTCACCGGCAAACGCGTCAACGCCTTTAAAATAAAGGGCATGCTGCTTAACCTGCTGCCGTTCGCTAAACGGGACAATTACGATCTCGACGATTATTTCAGAGTCGGCCTGGAAGACGCTCAGATGACCAAAGATGAACTCTATTATCTTCCGACCGAGGGCAGCGGGACGGTATTGTTCTACAACCAGGATATTTTTGACCGGGCCGGATTGAAATATCCCGATGCCAAATGGACGTGGAATGATTTCCGGGACGCTGCGGTAAAACTGACGCGGGACACCGACGGCGACGGTCGCTTGGATCAGGTTGGTTGTTCCATCAGCTACTGGTGGGCGGGGATGCTGCCCTGGGTATGGGCAAACGGCGGCAGGCTGGTCAACCGTTCGCAAACCAAATGTCATCTTAATCAGCCGGAGGCGATTGAAGCCCTGACTTTTCTCATCGATCTGGAACGCAAATACCATGTCACCGCGAAAGCGCTCGGCGGGACGGAATCGGCAGGCATTTATGAGAATTTCGCATCCGGACGTATCGGGATGATGTCTTATCTGGCTTACGGCCTGCCGACTTTAATGGATGCCTGCAAGAACAGTACCGTTCGCTGGAATATCGCCATGCCGCCGAAAGGCAAATATTCCCGCCCGATCCGTTACACCAGCTCCGGCTGGGTGATCTGGAGCGGCAGCAGACACCCGGAAAAAGCCTGGGAACTGCTGAAATTTCTGAACAGTAAAAAAATTATGAAAGAATACTGTTTCGATAATTATTTTGTCCCGGCGCGGAAAAGCATTGGACTTTCAAAAGAATTCCTGAACCGCGCCGACACTCCGTACAATGAAAAAGTTCTGATCCAGTCACTGCAGGAATCCCGGCCGCTGGACAATATTTACGCGTTGCGCTCAATTGAGAGCGATTTCGGCATTGCCGTCGATAAGGCCAAACTCGGGCTTTCCGATATTCAGACGGAAATGGACAAAGTCGCCGCCAAGGCCGATGCGGCACTGCAGGAATATTCCAGCCAAAAAAGGGAGCAATAATGATCAACAAGAAAAATTTCAAAGCCTGCGGTACGGGATTTCTGTTTATCCTGCCGAATTTCGCCGGCTTTCTGGTCTTTACCCTGCTGCCGGTCTGTGCGGCGTTCGTGCTGGCCTTCTACAAATGGGATATCCTTACCGCTCCCCGCTTCATCGGTCTCGGCAATTTCGCCCGGCT
>JAQUOK010000584.1 GCA_028717165.1 Victivallaceae bacterium
CAAAATTCGATTGCTTGAAGATCGACAAGGTACTGAGTTTCAAACGTCCGGAATGGCGGGATTCCCTGAAACAATTTTTTAGTGAGATAAAATAATGCCGGAACTGCCGGAAGTCGAAACTATAAACCGGGCCCTCAGGCCGCATTTGCTCGAACGCAAGATCACCAAAATCGATACCCATATCGTCAGCCTGCGTTATCCGCTCGCGCCGCTGCACGCTCAGGAACTGCTGAATGAAAGTATTATTTCCGTGCGCCGCCGGGCGCGTTACCTGATCATCGAACTGGCGAACGGCAAAGCTTTTATCATTCATCTCGGCATGTCCGGCTCACTCCGGGTCGTCTCGCCTGAAACCGAACGCCTGAAACACGAGCATGTGGTCTGGCATCTTGACAACGGCATGACCATGCGTTTCGACTGTCCGCGCCGTTTCGGTTTCGTCAAAGTCTGTTCCCTGCCGGAAGCGGGAGCCGAACCCGGCGAACTCCGGGAGCTTGGCCCGGAACCTTTGTCATCCGGATTCAATGCCGCTTACCTGTACCGGATGACGCGCCGCCGGACAGGTTCGATAAAATCATTTATAATGAATAATGCTATGGTTGTCGGCGTCGGCAATATTTATGTTACCGAAGCCCTGTTTGAAAGCGGCATAAGCCCGCTTCGCCGGGCAATGAGCCTGACCCGGAAACAATGCGGAAAACTCACGGCGGAAATAAAAAAAGTATTGGCCCGCTCGATAGAGATCGGCGGTACGACGATAGCCAATTACAAAAACGTTGACGGTTCCGAGGGGCAATTTATCCGGCATTTGAAAATATACGGCAAAAACCGCTGTCCCGTCTGCGCCTCTCAAATTCAGCAAAAGCGGCTTGCAGGCAGGAATTCCTATTACTGTCCCCAATGCCAACCAATGCCAAATGATACTTTAAAATAAATTGGCTTGGTTGGAGTCGGGGCCTGTGCGGGAGTCGACTAATGAGGATAATGAGACTAAAGTGTTGCATTATTCTACTAGGAGCATTTTTTCGATCAATAATTTACCAGTTTGTTTCCTGTCAATATTTTCAAATACCAAAAAAATCTCCAAATCCTGATATAATCCCCCAAGGTTATATAAATGTCCTGCTATATTTGGAAGTAATTTCCCAAGATTATACTCAAATTCTCCCCTTTGATTTATTGGTTTTTCCAAAGGAATAAAACCTGTCATATAATATTCCACTTTATAAGGTACACGAACGAGCACCCCCCATTTGCATTGATCCAATTCTTTTATAGTAAACTTTAACTTAGTGGTTGGATATATATTGCAAGTAACCCGTTTACTTATAGCTCCAAAAGAAGGTACATCTATTAAGAGGCCTGTTTTTAGCTTATTTACGTGTGCTTTTAACTTTGGGCCGTTTTTTGTATTTGCCCATAACTGTAGCTCATGCAATAATCGGCTATCCGACACAACTTTCCAGTCTGTTGAGGCGTTAGCGCCTAAAAGACAGTTGTCCAGTTCATAATTTTTTTCCAAGTCTTCATTGATGGAATTTATTTTTACCCGATCCGCTTTTTTAACATGCCATCGGCTCAAGATTCTGAGGTCATATATCCCGACAGGCAAATCAATCTCATATCGTCCGTGCTGATCAGAGCGGCAGGAACAGGGGCCGGCAATCACTACAGCTGCAGGCACAGGATTTTTGGTGTTTTTATCTAGGATCACACCATGTAGCGTTCTGGTTGCGTTGGCTTTCGGTTGCCCCGGCACTTGCCCGGCCTGCCACTGCCGCAACCTCTTTTCAGGCCCGATTTCATATATATGTACTTCCAGCGGCCTGAAGGTATCGTTAAATATCCCCTTAACTGAAACGAGTTTCCGGTTTTCAAACAATACGGAAAGTTCGGAAATAGCTGTTGAAACATTTGAAATAACTGCTTCAACAGTTTTTTTCCGGCGGACATTAACCGCAAAAAGATAATAGGTGTCCTTAAATTTCCGGATATCCGATATTATGGCCGAGGGATCCATAGAACTTGAAATTTTTATTCTGCTCGGCACGGAATTACTCAGGATGACCGGTTCCAGCACTTTTATCTCTTTTATACATTTCAATATGGCATTCCACTGTTCCGGATAGATGTCATCGATAGTGAAATAATATTCATTTCCGTGCTTAAAGCCCCCATTGGACAACGACACTTTGAATTTATCAAATGTTTTTATATATTTCCGATGAAAAGTCCCATTGCAAAAAGTGAAATAGGAAATACACTTCGCTCCTCCCATTACAGCTAGATAAGTCATAGCCCGTTCTTCTTCCGGACGGGGAAAAAGGAACGTCGGAGGGTGGGAAAATGCCTGTAAAATAGCTTCCACCGGTTTTTCCATTTTCAATTCATCATACAAAGTCCGCCTGACCGTATGATAAACCCGTGTGACCGTTCCAGGGATCGGATAAGGATCGGTCGCCACATAATCAACGGCTTTAGAATAGGTTCTTGTGATAAGTTCAGGGTGGGCCAAGTTGACATAGGTCGGATGATACGGATCAGCCTTTTTGGCAGCTGCCGCACCGCAATTAACCAAAGACGGCAGATCGGCTTCAGGATGATGTTGAGCCGTTCCATCAGGTTCATCGTAAATATTCCATCCCCATATCGCAGGATGCTGCTTCAATTTTGAAACGAAATCAGCAACCGCCCCGGGGACGGCATCAAGATTAAATTGCTTTTGGCCCTTATTATTCTTATTGACGACAGAAGTATCAACCGCCGCTTTTAGGCCACATGCCTCCACCACATCAAGATAATCAAGATAGCCGGCAAACATGGCCTCCGGTCCTGCTTTTTCATAATCGGGCAGCGGGATAAAAACGACCCGGTTAAAACCGCTTTTCGCCAAAGTATGTAACTTGCCTTGAGGAACATTGTAGAAGGATAACCAATATTTCTTCTTCCCGTTGTCGATAAAATTATTATCTTGGTCTATTTTCAGTTCGTTACGGTTTTTTTCATAGATTGAAAACCCTTTTTGCGCTGTGTCATAGATCTTCCC
>JAQUOK010000585.1 GCA_028717165.1 Victivallaceae bacterium
TCCATGGTTGATGCCAGGGGACAATTCCCTGTTCGAGTTTTTCGATGATGACATTGGTGATTTTTTCATAAACAGAGTTCATGATAGTATCTCCTGGGTTTGTGGCACAATGCGGAAACAACTTTTATGTTTCCGTTTAGATGCGCCGGGTTTATTATTAGGGTTTTCGGGGAAAGAGTTTCGCCGGAAATATATTTTCTCCCGCAAAATCATTTTCCCCGGCGGTGAATGTTTTTTTGCATGTTTTGAATGTTGAACCTTCGGAAAGCCTGCAAGGTTTGAAATACAGGTCCCGTTCGATAGTCAATCCGAAGGGAAGTTTTAAAGCTTCCATTTCTTCAAGGCTTACCGAGCCAAGTTCGTCATGTCCCATGCCCTCGACATAGCAGAATGCGGTTTTCGTTTCCGGGTCATATTCAAGAATGAACCAGGTGCCGGAGCCGCATGGATTGAAAAACTTGACCGGAACAAACGGGTCTTTTATTTGACTCTGCGAATAATACGGATAAGGTTTCATTGTCTCAATGAATTCTTCAGTTATGAGTTTCATCTTGTTTCCTTTTGTTTGTTTTAGTTTTTGGGCACAAAAAAAGACGCTGATTCAGCGTCTTCCTTCTTTTAATTTTTGCTGTCTTTTAATGTTCAGTTCATGATGTTTGTCTCCTTGTTGTTTTGGTTTTAGGGGGTTGGTCTTTATGATTTTTTAATCGCGTTCGATGGAACGAGCGACGATGTCAAAAACTGGCGTCAGGCTTTTTTTCTAAGGGTTATTAAAGAGGAAAGAGATTAGAAATAATGTTGCAAGCAGGGCTTTATGAATGGTTGCTTATCTGATATTGCGTTTATTTTAAAGTATTTACACAATATTTACTCCTCGCTGAATGCCATTTTTTCTGTTAGAAAAAATGTTTTCAGGTAAAACGCCTGATTTTTCGGCTAAAAATCCGGCAGAGTTCCGACTATGGAAGTCGTTTTGTAATTGAATTTTTGGTGTATTTATTTCCCTTTGCCGACGGACGAACCGTTTACATTGGAAAACAAATTTTGCTTTCTGTTAACTTAAACCTTCAATGGATATTTTTTGTAAAACCGGAGTCTTGCAAAAAGTGTTTGTGGTATGCCGCAAAGCGAATTTGCGGCGTGAAGTGAAGGTTTTATTTATTGAATATTATATACGCCTTTAAGGCGCGGAGACTTATATAGACAGTTGCGGTTCTATTGGGAATCGGCCATTGCCGGGTTAAGTTTCCGGGCAATCAACTGAAGCACTTCCGGGTCTTTCAGCAGCGCGGCCATTACCTCGGCAACCTGCTTTTCCCGGGAATCGTAATTAAGGACATTCGTTGCCGCGTCTTCAGTCAATGGCAGCGAACAGGTTTTGCAGAACCGGTTGGTGGTTTCGTTGACAGTGCCGCATCTTATGCAACTGATTGGCTTTATGGCTTGCTGCTGCGGTTTCTTTTCAACTTCTATCCCGTTGGCTCGCAGTACCGCTTCGTCAGTATCTTTTCCCGACATGTGAACATAGATTGCCGCCATATCGCTGCCCTGAGTCCAGCCGAAGTATTGCTTCATCGCTGATTCGCTCATAATCGAAGCCATTTGCGTTGCCCGCGAATGCCGCAGCAAGTGCGGATGAATTCTTTTATTGATCCCGGCTTTTTTCGCAGCCTTTTTCAAAATCGCGGCAATCCGGTTGTAACAAAGCAAATCGCCTTTGGGATTGTACCAAAGGAAAGAATCAGGGTTGTCATTGAAAGGATGGCTGTTAATCCACTGCTGCAAATACGGCGTACTGCCAATGACCAGAATTTTTCTCGCTCCGGTTTTCCCGGTGATTGATAGTCTTGCACCATGGGTTTCAAAAGAAACGTGTTTGATCTTCATGGTTCCGATTTCAGAAACCCTTGCCCCTGACTCGGCAAGAGCGCTAATCAGCGCCTTATCCGGATGTTATCGCAAGCTCTTATCAAATCGTTGAACTCGCTTTCGTTAAGCAATTCCTCCGGCATTTTCCGGTCTTTTTGCGACATGGCAAGCGTAATCCAACCCACTGCCGGGGGATATTCGCCTTTCTTTGTCACGCCATGCAGAAACCGGTAAAATTTTCTGACAAAGACTTTAAAACATCTTTTTGTTTCCGGCGCAAGCTCTGACTGCTCAATATCTCCGACGATTTTCCGAATGTCCGCTTCTGTTGCCTCTTTTACCGGCTTATTGAGCATCAGACAGAATTTTTTGGCGTCAAGCATATACCGGCCGATTTTGGCGACTCCGATCCCGTCGCTCAACAAGTAGTCTTTAAACTGAATCACCAGTTCTTTATTTTCAGAAGAAATATCCGGTTGTTTCCGGATCAGTTCAAGCTGCCGTTCGAGTTGCCTTTTGTAGTTATGTAAGTCCATTTCCCTTCTATTACGGGTTTGTTCATAAAAAGGCTGGTTCCGGTTCTGTTGGGAATTTCCAACATGTCTCACCATACCCTTTTCAGGAAGGGCATTGAACTTTTTCCAAACGCCCCGACCGGGCGGCAAGAAAAAATTCAACGTCTTTCCCGACGTGAATTTCCCGATTAATATCTTATTTAGAAGAGCCCGGAGTTTATATATCTTTCGATTGTCGAGGAGAAAAAACTGTTCTCCGTCGGTAAAAACGTGTAGGGTAACTGATTTTTCAGGCAGAGTTTAAATACAATATGTAATATTGTGGGAAAAGCCTGTAACAGCAGAAAGAAAAAACATGAGATTTTTCATATCCTGAATCCGATATTTTTTAATTAACTTTGAATCAGACACTGAATATCAGCTCATAGGTCTGGTGTTTAGAAAATTATTTACCCCATAAGATTTTATATCCCTTGACAATTGCAAGAAATAAAATATCTTTATTTTACGGAGGCATAAAAATGTGCAAAGATAAACAAAATCTGCGGTTCCCCCCAAACGCTGGACTACTTGCATAGGTGTAAAAGACTCCTAAATTAAAACTAAAAACAGGAGTCGTCGAAAATGAAAAAAACTTACGGCAGTAAATTCAAAAGTCAGGTAGCTTTGGATGCTATTT
>JAQUOK010000586.1 GCA_028717165.1 Victivallaceae bacterium
GTTTGCAGTTCCTCTTTTTTGTGCGGTAAACAGGCGCAAAGTGGAAAAATACTTGCCTCTTTTTATGATCATATTAGGAATAGCGACTATATTTCAATCGTTCAGGGAACTTTCCATGTTAGTCCCCTGTTACGGAATACCCGGCAATCGCAACTGGAATGCAGCCCTGATAGCGGCAACGCTTCCATTTCTCGTTTATAACGTTTTCTCCCTGCGATACAGGTTCTTATATTTCATCGCCATATTAATCATGCTCGGCGGAATATTTTTGCTTTTTTACTGTGAATCCAAAGCCGTTTTTCTGGCTTTAATAATAAGCGCCGCCACTATTTTCATGACTCGATATTGGCGAAAATGGACATGGTTTTTTTGGTTGCGAGCAGGAGTTTTTCTTATTATCGTATCAAGTCTGCTGCTGGTAATATTTAAAGGATCCATCTTCAATATTTTAAAGGAGGACCAGCGTTTATTTCTATGGAGCGGCGTACTTGGTCTGATAAAGCAGCATTTATGGATCGGCTGCGGTCCTGAATTTTTTGAATCCGCCTATGCACCGCATATTCCGGTAGACTATTATCTCGGCCAACTGGTTTCGGTTCGCCATCCTCATTCCCACAACCATTTTCTGCAATTTGCCGCGACCATGGGAATTCCTGCTTTAGTTGCCTGGAGCAGCGTTATTCTGTTTGCCGTGGTTAAAAATTTACATATGGCCGTAGGTAAGAGAAAGCGAAAGCTTAAATTGTATCTTTTCGTATTTATTTTATTATTTGTCCATGCAATGTTGGATATCATCGTCTTAAGCTGGCCTCTGGGGTGTATTTTCCTGGTCGTTCTGGGAATTCTGATCGGGCGGGCGGTTGAAGGATCGGCATTTAAAGAAATCCTGCCCGTGAAATATATAATGCTGCTATGCTGCCTTATTGGCCTTGGTTTTGCAGGGCTTTTGTTTCAATATTTGTATCAGAATTTTGTAAGCTCGAAACATTACCGCAACGCCAGGCTGATGTTCGACCAGAAAAATTTTAACTCCGCATTTGCTGAAATCGAAAAGAGTCTTGCCGCGAAACAAACTCCGCAGAATACTTACATGGCCGGCAGAATAGCATTGTATAATTTAAAAAAACCATTGCTTTGTTTAAAATTCCTTGACCAGTTAGCCGCTTTGGGAATTGAGAATTTCGACCATAACAACCAGCTCCGCGCCAAAGCTCTGGCGGCTTCCGGCAGGTTGCCGGAATCATTATTCTATTTTGCCCGGGAACAGCAGAATTTTCCATTATCATGCGTGAACTTATACTATTATCGGCTGGTGTTAAGAAAGCTGGGACGGAAAGCGCAGGCTGACGCAATAGACAGGCATCTGAAAAACTTATTGAAACTAAAAGGCTTTTCCGAAAGTTCACTGCCCGCTTTGCTTAAAGATCCCCATATGGACTTACGATTTATAGAAGCTAACACGAGATGAAATAATGCAGCAGTTAATAGCCGGCATGAATTGTGGTATATTTTTCAGTATTTTTGTCCTTTTACTGTTTATCGGGGCTTCATACGGAGCCGGTTATCTTTTCAACTGCCGGCTTTTGAAGATCAGTTTCCGGCGTAATTGTTCGGAAATGCTTGTTAATATTGCCCTGGGGCTTAATCTGCTGGCGCTGTTAACGCTGCTGATGGGGACGCTGAAATTACTGACTGCAACAAGTATTTGGATAATCATATGCCTGTTTTTTCTTGCCGTGTGTCCCCAATTTTTTTCAATGGCCAGGACTGTACTGTTATTCGGACGCAGAAATCCAGTGTTTGCCATGCTGTTGGCTGGGGTTGCTTTTTTCACTCTGGGTTCTGCATTATGTCTGCCTTATATATGGGATGAATTAACTTATCATATCGCTTTGCCGTACCGTTGGATTGCCGACGTTTCTCTGACCGTTTTCAGCGACAACGCATTTTCCGGTTTTCCTGCCATGCCGCAGTTGCTTTTCCGTTTGGGCTGCCGAAATGGCGGAATTTTGTTTCCGCGCCTGCTGGTGTGGGCAACCTATTTATTCTTATTCGTCTCGATTTATATATACTTTAAACCGTATACAAACCGTTTTACCACTTTATTTGCGGTTCTCATGTTTATCGGCAGTCCTCTGGTAATTAATATGATGCGTTCCACTTACGTGGAAGTGTTCATAATGTATAATCTGCTTGCCGCCCTGCTGGTTATTCGTGAA
The DNA here is from genome assembly GCA_028717165.1 of Victivallaceae bacterium. Taxonomy (GTDB): domain Bacteria; phylum Verrucomicrobiota; class Lentisphaeria; order Victivallales; family Victivallaceae; genus JAHOYW01. The sequence goes on from JAQUOK010000586.1 coordinate 2,220, forward strand.
ACAGCAGGATCCCGCAAGACAGTTTTTCTGTGCGGGCTTCTTGCCGGCGGCGCAGCGGCGGTAAAACTTACCGGAATTGGTGCCGCGGCAGTTATCTTTATTTTTTTATGGGCAAAATTTCAAAACAAGTCTGCGCGCAAACCGGGTTCTTTATTTCTGTACTTTACGTTAGGGGGAATTTGTACGGCCCTGCCTTTTTATCTGCGTCCCTGGATATTGACCGGCAATCCTTTCTATCCGATGCTGGCTTCCTGGTTCGGCGGAAGCGGAACTGATATTCTGGTGGCCAGATACTGGTATGTGGCCGGAAACGCTCATTTCGGGCTGCGGAATATTTTGGGCTTTTTTACCGTTATTATCCTAATTGCCTTTGACGGCAGTGCCTTTGACGGGCTGATTCTGGGTTGGACGTTTATTGCGTTCATGCTGCTGGGAATCCAGGGACTTCGTAACAAAATCCGTACAGGAAAGTTGTTTGAGCGGAGAAATATTTGTTTATTGGCCGCTATAGTTTGTTATTATGTATTCTGGTTCATGTCTTCTCAGCAAACGCGTTTTCTGCAGCCTTTGCTGTTCCTAGTTCTGCTGGCGGCAATCCATGGTCTGCGCAGTTTCCGGTTCAGGCAACAGAAAATAATCATAATTGTCCTGATACTGGTTTGGATTGCCGGTTTTTTGTATCCGCCGGCCAGAGGGTATTCCATAGGCAGTCCGGACTGGTTGGCGGTAAGACACTTTCAACACAGTTGGAAAAGTCTGGTTAATTTTTCCGCAAAACCGGCGGAATTCTTAAAATATGCCACACGTGATCCAGGTTATATTGAAACTATGGATGCGCTTGC
>JAQUOK010000587.1 GCA_028717165.1 Victivallaceae bacterium
AGGTTCTTTTTTTGATTATAAGATGTAATTTTTCATTGAATTGGTCTTTTTTGATTAATTTACACCTCTTTCAAAACAAAGCATCTCTCTCATTATCAAATTCTTAGATTTTTACGGACAGGCTCTAAAATAGACTGTATGCTTTTTATATGCTTTAACTGTAACGAAGCGAAGAAAAGACACAAAAAGACAGTTAAACACGCAACAACTATTTCAAGCAGGAATTGAGGCTGAAAGATGGTGGGCGCAATTGGGCTTGAACCAACGACCTCTACGATGTCAACGTAGCGCTCTAGCCAACTGAGCTATGCGCCCCCTTAAAGATGAATTACTAATATAACCCCTATTTCTAAAATTTCAAATTTAAATAGTCAAAAACTGACTTAGAGCTTATTCCCAGATTTTCTCAGGAGCTCAAACGGCATCCCGAACGTCGATTTCGTTATCTTTGACTTTTGCCGCCTGCGTCCGGTTCCGAATGAATGCTGCGAAAGGAACCGCCATTCTCTGTACTTTGTTTATATCACAAAAAATCAGAACTCATTCTGTTCATAAAGACGGTTAAAGGCGACAGCAGCACCGGCATAGCTGCCGATGTCCCGGCGGAGTTCGCTGGTTACGATTTCACAGGCTTCATAAGTTTCCTTCCAGGCAAAACGGTGAACGTTCTCCAGCACCGGCTTCATGAACAGGTCTCCGGCCGCCCAGGCGATCGTTCCGAGAATGATCTTTTCCGGGTTCAGCAGGTTCATCAGCATGCCGTATGCCTGTGCGTTTCGCAGGCACATTTCATTCCAGAAATTCACCGCATAGTCATTTCCCGCCCGCACGGCTTTTTCCAAGGCGATCAGGTCGATATTTTCAAGTTTCCCGCCCGCAAATTTGACAATCGGATGGTTCGGCTGTCCCGCCAGTTCCCGCTGTATTCGCCGGGCGACTGCGACTCCGCCGCAATACGCTTCATAGCAGCCTCTGAGACCGCATGCGCATTCCGGCCCGTCAACGGTAAGCACCATATGACCCAGCTCTCCGGCATGATAACTGGCGCCCTGCACCAGTTTGCCGTTAGCAATAATCCCGCCGCCGATCCCCGTGCTCATGGTCAGATAAACAAGATCCCTGGCCCCCCTGCCGGCCCCGAAAAACCACTCGGCCAAAGCTCCGGCATTGGCGTCATTGTCGAAACAGGTTTCTATTCCGAACTGCTCCAGGAGATATTGTTTTACCGGGACGTTGCGCCAGAGTTTATTATTGGTAGGCGCGGTCAGGATGCCGTTCGGGATATCGGCGGGACTGGGGGCGGAAATCCCGATTGCCCGGACATCATCTGCCGTTAAACCGCTTCCGGAAATCAGTTCCCGGCCTTTTTTTACCATTTCCGGCAAGATTTCTTCCGGTTTCGTATCTTTGTTTTCTATCCGGTCCCGGCCAAGGAGCTTCCCGTCATTGCGGACAAGACCGATACCCAATTTAGTGCCGCCGATATCATAGCCGAGAACAGTAAAAAAATCTTTCATGAAAGTCTCTCTTTTTTGTGATATATAATTTGTAATATGCGGTTGGAGAATATACTCTGATAATATGAATATTAAAGGGCGTTTCCTTAAAAAACATGGAGGCAACAATGTTAACGAGTTTCAATTCCGTAATCGCTGTCCAGGGGGTGGGCTATGCCTTTTCGCACAGCGATGCGGTCGGACAGGCAATAGTGGTTCTCCTCTTATTCGGTTCTATTCTGACCTGGACCATTATGCTCGATAAGGGACTGGCCCTGCACCGGGCAGTAAAGCTTTCGGAATATTTGATCTCCTTTGCCCGCAACAGCAAGACCATTTTCGGGCTTTACCGCAGTGCGCACGACAATCCGTCTCCGATCGCCCGGGTTTATATGGCGGGCATCCAGCAGCTGATGGAATTTCAGAACCTTTCACACGAACAGGTTTCAATGCTGCAGACTCAGGGAACCCCGCCCCGGATAAAACTCACGGAAGCCCAGCTTTCCGCAATCCATACCGCCCTCGAACGCGAAGTCGCCGACCAGATCATGGTTCTGGAAAAACGTATCGGCATACTTGGAACGGCTGTCAGCGTCAGCCCTTTTTTCGGTCTGTTCGGGACGGTTTGGGGAATAATGCTGGCCTTTACCGGAGTTGCCGCACACGGCAGCGCCAATATCGGAGCTCTGGCTCCCGGCGTGAGCGGCGCTTTGCTGACGACGGTGGTCGGGCTGGTGGTCGCCATCCCTTCGCTTATCGGCTACAACCTTCTGACCGTGACGATCCGGAAACTGACGGTTTATATGGATAATTTTACCGAGGAATTTGTCGCCAAAGTCAAAGTTGAACAGCTTGAAATGGGAAAATAGGGGAAGCAGGACCGTGAACCGTAGAAAAAGACGATCCCAACTCGACACCATCGATGAAATCAACATGACGCCGTTGATGGACCTGACGTTTCTGCTGCTGATCATTTTCATGATCGCGACGCCGCTTCTGGAGTATTCGATAGACGTTTCCCCGCCGGAAATGAACGCCGATAAAATAGAAGACAAACCCTCCGAAACGATCAACCTGCTGGCAAACGGGCGGATTAACTACAAGGGGCGGATCGTAAGCCGGGATGAACTGCTTATGATTTTAGGGAACCTGAAAGCGACGGCCCCTAAAACAGTGCTTTTCCTGCGCGCGGACGGCGATATTCCATATCGTAAAGTCATTGAATTGATGAAAGAGATCAAGAATTCGGGATTTTCGGATATTTCGTTGATAACTACGGCTGAAACCAAATAAGTTAAACCGCAAAAATATCTATAACATAAACATTGTGCATCTGAACTTGGATCGAAGCGAATGATGCTACAGAAAAATAAGCTTGACCGCTTAGCATGACAGAAAAGTTTTATATAAGCAAAGAGGAAAACGAACTGGTTACCGCCCGTACCCGGAAAAAAATTTTCCGCACCGTGGTGATCGTGCACGGCGTAATAATCCTGCTTATCCTGGTTTGGGGGTTCGTCGCTGAGCTATTCAAGCCGGAACGTCCTCAGAGC
>JAQUOK010000588.1 GCA_028717165.1 Victivallaceae bacterium
AACAAGTTAATCAAGTTAAGATGAAACAAATATTAAAACTGAATGAGCAAAGCAAACTCGGAAAGATATATTGCGGTCCAATAGATATTTTTAAGAAAATAGAAAAGATAAACATTGATTATGAACAGGAACATCTTTTAGGATTTTTCTTTAATCCGAGGTGCAGACTTATAAAATGTAAAGTTTTATTTAAAGGAAGCGACAATGAATGCGTCTGCGACCCGAAAGTTATTTACAGAAAGGCTTTAAAATATAAGGCGTGTGCGATAGCGATTGCCCACAATCACCCCACTAATGATTTAACGCCGTCATGGTCAGACATTGATATTGCGAAAAATTTAAGAAAGGTTGGAAAAATTATAGGCGTTCAATTCTTGGACAGCATCATATTTAATGAAAAAGAATTTTACAGCCTTGACGAGAGCGGGGAAATATAAGTTTGCTCAGAACGCTGAATTTTTTTCTTGGGAACATTTATATAAAATTTAATGAATATAAAAAAGTATAAGTTCTACTGATATACAGTTGTAAATATCCAACAGAAACCGAAGTTTCTTTATAAGGCTGAAACGCCTTAATCTTTCAACTCTAACTTACCAAAATCATTTATATCCTTCAAAAATCGTGTCTGCTGAAATTCGTTTTCGGCAATTTTAAACACGGCATTTTGCTGACGCTTCGGCACGGCAAAAATTTATAAATTTGAAGGATTAATTCGTAAGCGAAATTTGCTTTTCATCGTAATATGGTTCGCCCGTAAATGATGACAGGCAAATAAAAATCAAACCACGAGCAAAATATCTTTCATAGCCGGGGCTAACCATAAAAATAGCCGGAAAAGAGGTATTTCACCTGCAAAACATTTTTTCTAATGCCAAAATGGCGTTACGGGAAACACTGCCAAGCCGCAATGCCCTTATTGCCAGCAAATTACGCAAATATAATCTTGTCAAAACCGCCCGCTGTATATTTTTTTCTAATGATTTCTCTCTTTAATAACCATTAGAAATAACCCTCTAAAACAACTTATCCAGGAGGTGATTAAAATGTAAAAAATCAATCCAGATAATTGTAAAAATGGCGCCGTTTTCGGTGCTTTTTTTGTGCCCTAAAATCAAAAAAAGGACGATGCAAATGAAACTAATTACAGAAGAATTCATCGCAACGATGAAACCCTATCCCTTAAGATCGCAGGAAAAAACAAAAGACCCGATTGTGCCGGCAAAGTTCTTCAACCCGGTCGGCAGCCAGACCTGGTTCATCCTTGAATATGACCCGGAAACAAAATTGGCGTTCAGCTATGTAACCGGTATGTACGCAGACGAGTTCGGTTATGTGTCAATGGAAGAGCTGGGAAATATCAGGCTTCCTTATTGGCTGACTATCGAACGTGACTTGCATTTTAAGACCTGCAAGCTTTCCGAATGTACCACTTTTAAACCTTTAAAATAAGGAAGAAATCCTATGAACGTTTACGAAAGAATCACCAATATCATTATCGAAAAACTCGAAAAGGGAATTGTCCCCTGGCATCAGCCGTGGACTTCGGCATGGCCGCCCCGCAATCTGATAAGTAAAAAGCTGTATCGCGGTATCAACTTGCTGCTGCTTTCCGATCTTAAATACGAACTGCCGTATTTCCTGACCTTCAAGCAGGTGAAATATCTGAAAGGCTCGATCAGGAAAGATGAAAAAGCTCATCTGGTCGTTTTCTATAAGTGGCTGGAGAAAAAAGACGAGGATGGTAATATCGTCAGGGATGGAGAAGGTAAAATTGAAACGGTTCCCATGCTCAGATTTTACTACGTGTTCAATGTCGGGCAATGTGAAAACATCGCGTCAAAACACATTCCGTGGCAAATCAGCGGTCAATTCAATCCGATTGAGGAAGCAGAACAAATCGCTTTGGGAATGCCGGATTGTCCGAAAATCATATACAACTGCAACCGGGCTTGCTATATTCCAAGTCAGGACATAATCAATATGCCTTCTCCCGACTCATTCAAGTCGGACGAAGAACTGTATTCAACGCTCTTCCATGAAATGTGCCATTCCACCGGACATGGATCCAGATTAAACCGCAAAGGCGTTACGGAAGCGGCGGCATTCGGTTCCAGAGTCTATTCGCAGGAAGAACTGATTGCGGAAATGGGCGCGGCTTTCCTCTGCGGCGAAGCCGGGATTGTCAACCGGACTATCGACAACTCCGCGGCTTATATCCGGGGTTGGCTTTCAAGACTGGAAAACGACAAGCGTCTGCTGGTTTTTGCCGCCGGAGCCGCGCAAAAAGCCTGTGACTTTATTCTCGGCAGACGACAAATGGAGGCGGACGATGGAAACAGCTATTGATTATTTTGAGGAAATAGCGCTGGACATGCCGGAGTTTCCGGAATGGCTGTGCTGTCCGTATTGCGGTGATGAAGGAACTGAACAAATGCTGAAAAATTCCGGGCACAGTTGCTGCCGGGAATTTCTGCAAGAATTTGAAGGAGAATGGTATTATGAAAAGCATACATGTTGACTGGTCTGACGAAAACATTTACCAATACTGGGATTTTGTCGGAGCGGAAATCGTCTATCACAAGGAAAACCTGCGCTTACAGCAATGTCCGCACGGCAACCACAACCTGGAACATTGTTTTGAATGCAATTGTTTTCCAGATGAACGTCGAAACGATAATCTGCCATCCATGAACTTTGCTTATCCGCTTGAGTTTGAGCCAAGCGAGGACATTATCTACCGGGTATGCAATGAAACCAACTGTACCGTAGTAAGGCAAATATCAAGTGATTATTACTTCCTGGCTTTGACCGGCGGCGGAATGAATCTGTCACAGGATATTGCCTTAGCGTACATAATCGCAGAAGGTTGTATTCAGTGGGAAATGCTGGAAGATGTCTATATCGGCGGCCCTTTCAGCGTCAGCAAAGAAAAATATCAACTTATCTTGACGGAGTTGCGGCGGCAACTCAAGGTAAGCATCAGCAACCAAATCTCAAAACTCAGGGAGGTAAAAAAACAGTTGAGCAAATGATTCGTCAATAAC
>JAQUOK010000589.1 GCA_028717165.1 Victivallaceae bacterium
GTTATGGCGCTTCCCCCGGGGAATGCATTGATTTCCTTATAGAGAAAAATGTTACCTGCGTCAAAGGCAATCACGACTTTTTCACCCTCGATACGCAGGCGATGATTGACTGGGAAATGAAAGATTACGGCCGGGACGCCATACTCTGGACGCAGAAGCAACTGACCCGTAAACAATTGGAATGGCTTGACGACCTGCCGTTTTCCGCCAGGATTGCGAATATTCAGTTTGCGCATTCATCGATTGAAACCCATGACGGCGAGTACTGGCCGTACATCCTTGATGCCAAAACCGCGCAGTTTCATTTTTATCTTCAGGATTGCCCGGTAGCTTTTTGCGGACATATACATATTCCCTTGATTTTTACCTGTTCAGACACCGGCGGGATAAAAATGGAAATGCTGAAAGCGCGGACCCTTGAACTCAATTCCGGTAACAAGTACCTGATCAATCCGGGAGCGGTCGGACAGCCTCGTGACCTCGACTGGCGTGCTTCCGCCGCAACCTATGAGACCTTGAGCGGCAGGCTCGAACCGGTCCGGATGGAATATGACGTGGAACAGAGCAAGGAAAAGATCATTACCGCGGGGCTTTCCGAAGATCTGGCCGAAAGGCTCTCCAACGGAACCTGAGCCTGGAAATAGTGGTTGGAACTGTTGCGTCCGGTTTTTCTGAAATATTTCCTGAAAAGAACTCAGGGATGTCCCTGAATTCTTATGAGTTTTCCGTCGGGTTATAACCCAAAATGCAAAAGAACCGAAAATATTAAATTTCATCGAAAACCGCTATTGACAAAAACACTTTCAGACTATATTTTGTTATAAAAGTATAACATAGCATACAGGACAATACAATATCGATTTGGAATTTCTTATAGATGCAACTGATAAAAAAGAAGTCGGAAAAGAAGCAGCAAATATAGAGGCGGAGTTGAAAAAATTAATTGACAATATACCATGGTTGAATACATACGAAAAGAAGTGCCTGTCCGATGATTCGTTTGATAACTATCGCTGGACAGTAGCCTCTCATATAATGAGACTATATGCATTACTTAATAAAAATAATGAAAATCGCTAAACAGAAAAAAGAGAAAATGGCAAAGACTGTATAAGGCAATAAATATAGATGGAATATTATGTGGTATAAAGGTTACTTACATTATCATAGTGCTTTTCGTTGTTCGGAGAAAAGCGGAAGTCCTCAACTTCTTGCCGAGGATTTGAAAAAACTGGGAATTTCTTTCGTTTTCTGCGCCGGCGATCATGGCAATGCGGAGGGGCAGGGATATTGGGGGATGAACACCGATGAATTCGGTGAATACAGGGATTTTTGTTTGAGGGCAAGCGAGAAATACGGTTTTCCGTTTCTTCCTGCGCCCGAAATACATTTGATGTTTCCGCCATTTGCTGAAAGGCATGAACATCATTGCTGCATACCCATGATAAACTACCTGCCCAGGCTCGAATATCAAAATACTCCTTCCCTGGCGGCCGCCTACACGCGCGACATTGGCGCAGTTCTGGACGATGCCCGCGATAATGCTGCTTCCGTGGTTTTAACGCATCCGTGCGCTTCCGCGGGATCGGAACTGTTCCACGCTCCTGAGCCGCTGAAAATACCGGAATTCAACAAAGTGGATTATTATGAACTTCTTACGATAAGGGGGCTGAAGTACAACTCCTACAGTTTTGCCGCGGAACTGCAGTGTTACCTGGGCTTTTTAAAAAATGTCGGGGTTCCGGGGCCGGCATGCTGCATGGGGGTTGATTCCATGCAAACCGCCGGTCCGCCTTCCGCCGAAAAAAGGATTATCCCGGTAACCTGGCTTTATATCGAGGGCATCCCCTCCGTCGAATCTGTATTCAAAGCGTTCAACGAAAAGAAATCTTATTCGGCGTATGGAAGTTTGTCTCTGGAGCATATCTCTCCCGTTCCTTCAAAAAACATAATTATTGGCGATTATCCTGAAATCCACGCTTCAATAATAAGTACGGGCAACGATATTGAAAAAGTCGAAATATATCGAAACGGCATAAAAATATTCACGGTTGAAGACATAAGCGGAAAACATTATAAACTGTGCTGGCGGGAAAATGAAAATATTAAGAATAAAAACTATATCATTCTTGTGAAAGCCGGAAATGAATATCTGGTTACTTCACCGATCAACTGTAAATAAAGGAAACGAAATATGGCAAAACATCCGTTTGCGGGGCTTAAAGCAATAATCTTTGATATAGGGGACACCCTGGTCGAAAACCGGTCCATTAACCTCAGTGCGGCGTTAAAGGCCGTTGAGGCGTTAATGAGTATCAGTGGGAAACACGGTATTCCAATGAACTATCTGAAATTTGCGGGAACCGCTGCCGAACGCGCTTTCAGGCTCCAGGAAACCTTGTACAATCATCTGCCCCCGGAAGAATTGGATTCTCAGGAATCAGCAGAATTTTACGTAAAAAAATTTTCAGAAGAATTGATTTCCTTAATGTCACCCGAATCTCTGTCGGAAGCAAATACGGCAGTCGTTTACAATGCTTTTATGGGCGGGGTTGCCGCTGCCGGTTCCCTGTATCCGGGAACCAGGGAAGTCTTAACGTGCCTGAAAGCCGGATATAAAACCGGAATTATCAGTAACAATCCGGTCGAATATGTGGAACCGGTTTTGAAACATCTGGATTTGTATTCTCTTTTTGACGTAGTGACAATCTCCGGTCGAGAAGGAAGAGGCATTGTAAAACCCCTCAAGGAAATATTTACAAGAACATTAAATGCGCTGGAAGTATCTCCGGGTGAAGCTCTTATGATCGGCGACTCTCTTGCTAACGATATTGCCGGAGCCAGGGAAGCCGGAATGTTATGCGGTTTGATCAACAGGAAAGAAAATCTTTCCGCCGCAAAAATCAAGCCGGATTTTGTAATCCATGATATAAAGGAATTGATTGATGTCCTCAATTAATGTTTCAATGTTTAAAAACGGAAACGCAAAATGATAAAGATAAGAATTTTGGGAACAGGCTCCGGGATTGCTACAAAGAATCGTT
>JAQUOK010000590.1 GCA_028717165.1 Victivallaceae bacterium
GGTTGTCATGGAGATGCAAGTGAACGATCCGGTCAGCGAATTTGCCGATAAAAGCCTCGAGCGCTCCCGTCTCCATACCGGCTTGAGAGGTATTCGCATGCCCTATATCCAGACACATTTTGAGTCGTTCCGGCCCAGCTAGGGCGCTGAAACGCTGTAATGATGAAAAAAATCCGTTTTCCAGCGCCAGGGTAACGTTATGGGATTCAGCAAATTCCAGTACCCGGTAAAAATAATTTTCATCGATCTCCAATTTGTTTTCCGCCTCGACAACTCCGAAATTAAGCACATGGACAACCAACAGGTCTGCCTCCAGAAAAGAACTCAGTTCAATTTCTTTCGTTATACTCGCCCAGTCTTTGTTGTCGCATTTACTGTGAACCGACAAGCGTTTAACCCCCGCAAGCCACTCCTTAACCGCATTCCAGTTTTTCCTGGCGAAAACTTCCGGTTCCGGCTGCCAGTTCAGCCATAATTCTACCCCGAACCCGTTTTCTTTTGTTTCAGTTACAGCATCTTTCAGCCTTACATTATTATCGACGCACGCATAATTCCAGGTACTGACATTTAATTGTAAATCCATAGTCTTTTTCTTTCCGTTTATTTTATATCGCCTAAAAAGGTTTGAAAGTCAGGAAATGGAGTCCGGGGAAAAACCTTGAAATCTTTCCTTAAAAGATTTCGGGGTTGTTCCCCGGATACTTATGATGTTCTGAGGGCTTTCTTGATATGTCCCCGCGCCAAACGGAGCAATTTGTCCCGTTCCTTGAGCGGCAGAAAATTACCCCAGCCTTTTATGTCCGCGACTCCCTCTCTGGCATAGCGGGAACCGTTCAGTTCAAAGTTAAAAACACCCTGATAGTTAATGTTTTTCAGAGCCAGCATGCATTTGCGCCAGTCAATACCGCCTTCGCCCGGAGCTAAATGCAGGTCGGAAAATCCGCCGTCCCGACGCATACCGAAATTGTCGCTCATATGCAGGCATTTCGTCAGGCTGCCGGCAGTCGCGAGCGCCGTTTCGACATCTTCAAAGAGATTGGCGTGCCCGATATCCACACACATGCCGATATTGGGAGAATCCACCAGTTCACACAAACGGCGGATGAATTTTGTCTGTACACTGCCGTTTTCGAACAGAATAATAATTCCCGAATTTTCGGCATATTCGATAATCTCCGGAAAAGCCTTGAATACCGGATGTTCATCGGGAGAAACCGGGGAAGCGGCATCGTAAGCTTCAAAATCATAATGCAAGGTCAGGTATTTTACTCCTAATTCCCTACAAAAATCCAGTCGCTGTTTTACCTGCTTGACGACGAAATATATATCCCGGCAATCGTCTTCGGCCCAGAATATCAATTCATGATGATCATGCCAGGCCAGCGGTTTTATCCCGGTATGCCTGAAAATTTCTTTCAGTTCCCTGGTAACGTCATCGATTTCCCAACTGTGCCGGTAAAGTTCGACGTAATCAAACCCCAAAGCGGCTATCCGCCGGACGGCGTCCGGCAGGGAAATATCATAATAAAGCCCCGTGTTTACGGAAAATTTTTTCTCTTGCATGTCAAAACCATGTTTTTGTGTTAACTGCGATGTCCGGAAAAATATTCCGGGTCAATCAAACAGTTCAAATTCAAATACTCTTTTTACCCGTCTCCCGTCTTTTTATAATTTCCAGACCGAAATACTCTCTATACGCGTTATTCATGGCGTAATAGTTTTCTGTTTTTACATCTTCATGTACGGAATGGCTGGTATGGAGAATATGTCCGCCCGGCGTTTTCCTTCCCAGTTCAAGACAATTTATGACATTCTGTTTCACTTCTTCAGCAGAACCGTTACACAAAAGATGTCTCGCGTCAATATTTCCGATTATGCAAACCCGGTCTTTTATGCCTTCGTCTGCAAGTCTGGAGAAAGTCATTCCAGCCGCGCAGTCAACTTCTTTATAACCATCTATCCCGGAATTAAAAAAGAAATCATCTTTGATCTTCCAATGGTTGCCATCCGAGGTATACACGGCAAACGCCCCCATTTCATGAACGATATCCACGTGTTCCCGGATTACGGGAAGGATAAATTCCCGGTAATGCTCAGGTGAAATAATCGGCCCCTTATCGCAGCTGACGTCTCCTCCCAAAGCAATAATTTCACATCCTGCCGAAATCAGCACTGTTGTCTCATAAAAAGCCTGCCGGGCCTTAATTTGAATCCAGTTCCGCAGAAGATCAGGCTCGGCAATCATCCACATCAACATGAATTCCGGATATTGGGCTACGCCCGTTCCGGCACCAATTTCTCCCATATACACCAAATCACGCCCGTCTTTTTCAGCAAGTTCTTTTATGCGTTTCAAAACCAGCAGTCTTTGGGGGTTGATTTTTTTAATCTCACGGTTGCAATTATGCTTTATGAATTCTTTTTCCTCTTCTTCTGATTTTCCACAGGAAAAAGCATCTTTTGCAGTATAATTAAGTTTGCGGATACGTTTTGTCCTGTCATCAAAATAATACTCTTCCTTATCCAGCAACCATCTCCCGTTTCCCGTTTTTTGGGGATGAAATGGTATGGATTCGGCATTAAAACCAACATGAATTATATCCAGATTGAAGAATTTCGCCATTTTATATTTAGCCTGAGCCTGGTACTCTACAAGCTCAGCCAAGCTTATACCTTCACTTAACGCATCCCAATAGACGGATTCGTCCGTTGCCGGATTTCTGCCGCAGATATCCCAATATATCGGATGGAAGTCCCAAAATAATTCGAACAATGGAGTCCGGTCATTTTCTGAATGCATAAAAGCATCCCTGACCCTGACGTGACTTTCGCGGATTTTATTATTCATGATCTTCTGGATTTTCATTACACAATTCGGCCAGCTTTGAACGCATAAGCGGTCAAGCTTATTTATCTGGTAATTGTTTAGTCCCAAAATGTTGTTTCCCCTGAAAAATTCTTCATTTTTTTCAGGCCTACATGCTTGAGTCATTTTCTGATTCATAGCGCCTCCATGGTTAAGTTGTTGTTATTTTTCGGAAA
>JAQUOK010000591.1 GCA_028717165.1 Victivallaceae bacterium
AGGTATCAGTTCAACGGAGCAGAACTGGATTTGCCGTTAATTTGCCGGGGCGGTTTCCAGAATTATAATTATTCCGCGCCTTTGCCGGAACATGTTCATACCACCGGCCCGGAAATTTCCTATGTCATGAAAGGGTTTACGCAATGGCAGCTGGCTTCCGGGCTCCTGCTCGAACAGTCCGGCGGCACACTGGCGGTCATGCCGCAAAACCTCCCGCACCGCGGGGTGGAGGAAGTCCTCACTCCCTGCTGGCTGTTCTGGTATATCCTCGATCTGCGCGACCCGGAAACGGCCAGGAAAAACACCCCGTTTACCATAGCGGAAATGAAACTTATCTTTGAGGTGTTTGCGCTTGAATCCTGCCGGGTTCTGACGATATCGCCGGAACTCGCCCGGCATTTTTCCCGCCTGCTGGAACTGCTGCGCCAGGGCAGGAACAAACCATGGTTCAGCGCGGAAATGCGGCTGGTTTCAAATCAGATCGTACTGGGAACGGTACAGAGTCTGCAGCAACATTCCGCCGCCAAGGCGGATTTACTTGTGACGCAGGCGCGCGACTATATGCGGCGGCATCTCACCGGTAATCCTGCAGTGGATGATATTGCGGCAGCCTGCGGTTTGAGCGAATCGCAGTTCGCGCGCCGCTTCACCCGGGAAGCCGGTATCACTCCGGCCGATTGCCTGCAGCGGTTGCGGATTGAAACAGCCTGCCGGGCATTGCGGGAAAGCGATGTCAGCATAACCGAGCTGGCTTTCCGGCTCGGCTTCGCGACCAGCCAATATTTTGCGTCGGTATTTAAACGTTATACCGGAATGACGCCCCGGGACTGGCGGAAAGTGATCGGTCAGTCCGGCAACGGTTCCTGTTGAGGCCCCCGGACCTTCTCCCCCTCCGCTTTACGCAGGCGGCGCAAGGGCAGCGTCGTTGACCGCTTTGGGGATGATGAGCTCTGCTGAAAGGCGCTTTCCCCTTTTCACCTGAATTTTTAGTTCCGCGGAAATTGACAAGGACTGGTTTCAAGGCTATTTTTACGGTGTTTTCGTAAAAGGCTTTAAAAACAGGAAAATTATCCATGAGCAGAATAAAAGTTTCCGCAACAGGCTGTTCTCTTGCCGATTATTTATATACCGGAATCGATTTTACCGGTGATGCGTTTAAAAAATATTCGTCACGCCGGAAGGGAGACGGCGGCTTGAATCCGGGACATCTGGTTTTTGTTGACGACCTGGAAAAATTTGCCGGCAAAGAGTTTATGGTTATTCTGGAAGAATTGACCCGGGGAAAAAAGTTTGACGGTTTCAATGTCGGCGGCCCGGCAATCGTCGCGGCTGTTAATGCCGCCCAGCTTTTGAGCGGAACCGGCGCGGAAGTGGATTTTTACGGAGCCCTGGGGCAGGACGATACCGCTGACCGCATTCTGGACATATTAAGCAGAACCCCGGTGAATATCTCCAGCTACAGGAAACGGCCGGGTACTTCTCCGTATACCCGGGTGCTTTCCGACCCGGATTACCATGACGGCAAAGGCGAACGGACTTTCATCAACAACATAGGCGCCTGCTGGGATTATGTTCCGGCAATGATCGGGGACGAATTCTACAATGCCGACGTCCTGTTTTTCGGGGCGACAGCCCTGATGCCCGGCGTTCACGATCACCTGACTTCCATGCTGAAACGCGGCAAGGAAAACAAGCGCGTCAATATTGTTACCACGGTTTTTGATTTTCGCAATGAAAAGAACAAGCCCGGTAAACGCTGGCCCCTGGGCGAAAGCGATGAGTCTTTCCGGCTTATGGACCTGCTGATAGTCGACTGGGACGAAGCTTTGAAAATAAGCGGCGAAAAAGATTTTAAAAACGCCGCACGGTTTTTCATGGATATGGGCGTAAAATCTTTCATCGTCACCCACGGCGCTCATGATTTCTTTGTCTGGTCGAACGGCGCGTTTTTCAAAGAATGTCCGCTGACGGCTTTCCCGATCTGCGCGGCGGTGGATGCGGAATTGAGAGCACATCCCGAAAAACGCGGTGATACCACCGGCTGCGGCGACAATTTCGCGGGCGGAGCCCTGACTTCCGTGGTTAAACAGCTTCTCAATGGCAGACAGGCCGGGGAACTGGAGATTTCGGATGCCTGCGCCTGGGCCTGCGCGTCCGGCGGTTTCGCCTGTTTTACCCTGGGCGGCACTTATTTCGAAAACGCCCCGGGTGAAAAACTGAGCAAGGTAAAACCGTTTTACGAAGCGTACCTTGAACAGATCAAGGCAAACTGATCACCATTTACAGACAGCAGAGAATTACCGGGATCAGCATTTCACAGAGTTCCTCGCATGCCCCAAGGGTATCCCCGGTGGCGCCGCCGATTTGCCGGCGCGTATAAAGCGACCATAAAATAACGAAGACGATTACGGTTCCGGCGATAATCAGGCCCCGGTTCCCGAAAAGCAGCCAGCCCGTCCCGGCAAGGAAAGCCAATATCCATATCAGGCAGAGCGGGGATTTATAGCGGAACGTTACTTTGCCCAAACCTTCCTCTCTGGCGTATTGCGAGATAAAAACGTAAAAAGTCATGCCGCAGCGCCCGGCAACCGCACTGAACAGCGCCGCAGAAGGAATGTCCGGTGTCGCCAGCGAGAAAAATCCGGCACCTTTCAAGCCCAGTACGGTGATGAGCGCAACCACCCCCATCGAACCGATCCGGCTGTCCCGCATGATTTCCAGCATCTGTTCCCGCGGACGGCTGCTGAAAAACCCGTCGGCGGTATCCGCCAGGCCGTCAAGGTGAAAACCTTTCGAAGCTGCAGCCAGCAGTATTACGATGATTACGGCGGTAATCGCGGGCGGAGCAAAACATATCAGGACTTTTGCCGCCCCGCAGGCGATTATGCCGACCAGCAGCCCGACAAACGGAAAAAACGCTTTACTGTGCGCAATATCTTTTTCCGCCGGCTTGTAGCCGGGAACCGGCATCACGGTCAACAAGGTCAGAGCCCCGAAAAATCTCCTGAAAATCGTTGTTATAAAACTGTTCATTTTT
>JAQUOK010000592.1 GCA_028717165.1 Victivallaceae bacterium
AATTGAATGTGGTTTCCGGGCAATGTCTCAATCGGCACATCGGCGATATCGATACGATGCGGCATGAGGTTGCGGCATGGGAACGAGAGCGAAATAATAAGCAGGCGGGAGTGGATTGGCAATTTACAGCAGAGGATGCCCGGATAAAGCTGAAGCGGCTTTATCCGGTAATCAATTGACAAATTTGTTACAAATACAAGCTTGACTGGACACTAGCTCTGAACGGCTATAATTTTTCGCTGGATCGCGGTTTTTTCAGTGCCGGGAACTTGTTTTATTTTCATGACAATAAGTTGGGTTTTACCATCGGGGTACCGTCGGGTAACAACCAGGAAGCCCGCAGACTGCTCGACAGAAACATGAAGAAATTGCATTCTTTCAAAAATACGGTTTCGTTTAACGATACTACCCTTTTCCATGTCGTCGATACATATATAGTCCGAAGAAAGGGCGAAAAAGGAGGAAAAGACCGAAAATTCTCGGTTGCCGCACACATTTATCTGAATAAGCCTGAACGCTCGCGCCTGGAAAACGAATTGATAGAACTGTTGACGGGAATAATGACGGAATTCACGCGGTGTTCCTTTGACAATCTGACGGAAGCCACCGAATGGTTGGAGGCAACCGTCGGCAAAGCAAAATCGGGATTGTTCAACGTTAGAAAAGCCCTCCCGTAGCCACGCAATCCCGGAGAACGATATGTGAACTCCGCTGACAGTGGTTTTCAAATCGGCGTTGCCGAAAGAGTTTACGCTGCCGCAGTCAGATTTATCGGCATGTTCATGGTGCTGAACAGTGATTCTGATGCTGACGGCGAAGTAACGTTACGGGATAACCGGAACCGCGACTGTCAACATACTCAAAAATTCGACCGGAAACGACCGCCTTAAAGGGTTCAGCGACGAAAGTGTAGAAGGGCGCTTATTCATTGCGTTTGTGGCTGTCACGCTGCATAAACTGCTGGAAAACAAACTACGGGCTTCGGGCTTGCTGTCCAAGATAACAGTCAATAAAGCTTTTGACCTGGCACGGAAAGTAAAGGTCACGGTTTTCGCCGATGGCACCAGAATACCGTGCGAAGTGCCGCGCAAAGCACGAAACATACTGGAATCCATCGCTCCCGGTCTGTTGGAAAGCTTTACTGCTCCAAAGGACTCACTGACTTCATCATCAGATTCTCTGTAGTTATCTTCAAACCGTGAAAAGTTCAGGTAACAATGCTCCCCCGCGCCAGATCCGGTCATTCGGTATTGAATTCAGCGAACAGTCAGTTATATTACTCAGATTGCATTTATCGGTTGAAAAAAAACGGCCGGATTACCGGCATGAGGCGATTGAAAAATCTCGGTTCAGATCCAGATTCTCAGCTTCAGGAGCAACTATGGCAGCAAATTGGATATTGACCAAGTATCTCCAGGTGAGGAAATTCCACCGGGCGGCGGCGAAATTAATTATTCGCAAGACAATAACGTCCGGGGGACTGCTCCTAGGGACGGGGCTGCTTTGGGCTGCGGCCGGCTGTTTTAAAACCTTCACCGGCAGAGAAACGCCGCCTCAGAAGCAACCTGAACTCTCAAACCAGGCCGGCCCCAAATCGCCTTCCGTCAGGAATGCCCCAACGGGACCGCAAAACGGTGGGCCTGCACTTCAGGTACTGAAGGCCGAACGGCCGCAAAAACCGCCGGAATCGCCTCCGTATCCACCCATCGTTTTCGACTTCAAAAATGTTATTAATGAGGCCCATAAATTGGCCGCAAGGCCATTCCAACCGCCAATGGCGGTGCCTGAATTTCTTCAGCAACTCAGCTACGATCAGTGGCGGGACATCCGTTTCCGGCCAGAACGTGCGCTCTGGGCCGGGGATAAACTCAATTTCACCATCCAGTTTTTCCATACCGGATTCCTCTATAACTATTCCGTTAAAATCAACGAGGTCGATCACCGCGGCGCTTATGAATACCGCTTTTCCCCGGAACTGTTTGACTACGGCAAAAACGATTTCAAAGATAAAAAACTGGCCAGCAATCGCGGGTTTGCCGGATTCCGGATCCACTATCCGCTCAATACCAGCAATTACTACGACGAGATCGCGGTTTTTCTCGGGGCGAGCTATTTCCGCGCAGTAGCGCAAAACCAGTTCTACGGATTGTCGATCCGCGGTCTGGCCCTGGACATTGCCACCCATACCGGCGAAGAATTCCCATTATTCAAGGAGTTCTGGCTGATCAGGCCGACCTGCCGGAGCCGGGAGATCACGGTGATGGCACTGCTCGACAGCAAAAGTATTTCCGGTGCCTACCGGTTTGTCATTAAGCCGGGCAAAGAGAATGTTTTCGAGGTTAACAGCGTACTGTTTCCCCGGTGTAAAGTTGCCAAACTGGGGATTGCTCCGATGACCAGCATGTTCCTTCACGGCGAGCATTCCTCCCGCTACACTGCGAGTGATTTCCGTCCGGAGGTACACGATTCCGACGGCCTCTATTTCGAAACCGATTCGGAAAACATCTGGCGCCCGCTGGTGAATCCGGAAAAACTCTTCATCAATTCGTTCCAGGTCAATGGTTCATCATTCAAAGGATTCGGTCTGCTCCAGCGCGATAACGATTTTAACAGCTATCTCGATTTGGAGACGCATTATGAAAAGCGTCCAAGCCTGTGGCTGGCGCCCGGCAAAAACTGGCCGAAAGGGCATATCGAACTGGTCCAGATTCCGAGTCCGAACGAGATTCAGGACAACATCGTCGCGCTGTGGCTGGTCAACGACATTCCCGCTCCCGGAACTCGGTTCGAAGCGTCATATACTTTGAAATGGTTCTCCCCGCAACCGGATAAAATGGCGTACGGCTACACCACCGCGACCCGGAAAATGAATGTCAAACCTGAAGGCAGCGTGAAATTCATCCTGGATTTCCAAGGTGAAAGCTTGTCGAAACTTAAATCCACCGCCGGTATAACTGCCAACATTGACGTCGACAAAAATTTTACGCTCCGGGAATACCAGCTCACCAAAAACGAGATGACCGGCAGTTTCCGGT
>JAQUOK010000593.1 GCA_028717165.1 Victivallaceae bacterium
GGGCATTTGATGCCGGATTGAAAAAAATACCGGCAATAAACGGCAGAAAATGGAAAACGAAAGTCATGCCGCCATCGGAATATTGATGATTTTCCCGAAATGGAAAATCTCAGCCCGACAGGCTGCTCGGCGAAAGTAAAGTAAAGCGTTTTGGCTTGGATTCCAAATTCAATTCCAAAGATTTTGCCGACCGCAAACAATGTGAAAAACTGCGGCAAAAATTACAGGCAATATCCCAAGTACCGGTCAACATAGGATGAAGCTACAATATGCTCCAACGAATCAACGCCAATGACCGGGTCGACGAATTGATTATAAATATGGCTGATAATATGGAAGTTGACGATATTCCGGTTTTATCCCAAGCCGTCTGCGACACTGAAAAGGCATTGCAACTGCTGGATTCTGAAAAAGACCGGATAGGATATTTGCGCGGCCTGTATCTTTTGCATACAATACGAATATGCTTGTATATGTCCGACGAACCCACATATGAGCGGGAACCCCGGATAGGCTGATGTGGAAATTGAAAATTATTTTTGCTTGCGGAGCCTTTCCCAGTTATGGGGCAGCAATTCATGGAGTTTGGAATGAGGATGGGAGTTTATCCTGGTCAGAACATCTTTGAGGTATTCATAGGGATTGATCCCGTTGGCTTTACATGTGCAAATCAGGGAGTAAAGGATCGCCGCGGTCTTTCCGCCGCATTCGCTGCCCAATGTGACAAAGTTGTTTTTGCCCAGAACCGGACCGCGGAGAATATTCTCAACGGCGTTGTTATCTGGAGAAAATCTCAGGTCATCAACATAGCGTCTGAGCTCTTTTTCCTGGTTTATGGAGTATGTCAGAGCTTTGCCCAATGGAGTTTTTAGAAACCGCGTCGTGGTTTTGACTTTCGCAAAAAACCTGTCCATGACCCGGTTTGCGCGTTTCTTGCGCAGTTCCAGCAAATAATCCTCCGCAAGCCCTTTTCCCTTAAGTTCAGCAATCCGGTGTTCGATCCGGTAAAGGAGGTTGATAAGCAGAAGAAAATGTTTCGCTTCTTTAACCCCTATTTGGGCGGCTTCGTGATATTTTCTCCGGGCGTGACTCCAGCATCCGAGGCCGATAACATGTTCAAATTGTTCTCCGGCTTTCTTAAAGCCGATATACGCATCGGACTGAAGGTGCCCTTTGAAGTCCTTAAGTACCCTCAACGGATGCTTGTCATCCCAGTCTTCGGTAAATTCAAAGAAGACCGATTTGTATTCCCTGCTTTTTCCCGTTCCATCCGGAGGAGCATTTATCCGGCAAAGGTAAGCCCACATATGCCCCTTCACGGCTCCGGCAGCTTTTTTCCCTTTTTTCTTTCCTTTTGTGTGGATTTTTTTCCTGTTGCTGACAAAAAAAAACGGCGTATCATCGGCATTGAGATAATCAGTGGCAAGAATCGTATTTCTGTGGAGATTATAAAGCGGCTCAAGCGCATTGGCAATATTCCTTGTCCAGTCCCCCATGGTACTTTCCGGCAACTCAATGCCATGCCTGGCGAACATTACATGCTGGCGGTGCAGAGCGACGGAGCCATACACTAACAGAAAGAGATATTTTATTTATTATAAAGAGGTTATAAATTTCACATTTACAAATCTGGTTCTTAGAGCTATATTTTATGGCATTATTACTCATCGTTGTCATAACCGTGAATTTCTGTTTAAATTTGCGAAACATCGGGATATTTATGTAGATGCCCTCTATGAAACAAGCAGGCGCTTTAAGATAGATATTTTAGATTACATTGTAACGAGTAACCATGTTCATCTGCTTTTGACGGCTGGAAATGCGGATGATATTTCCAGCGCATTACAGTATTTACATGGTTCTGTTGCTCGAAAATATAATATTGCTAAATTCCGTGAAGGATCATTCTGGGCTAACAGGTTTTACGCGACCCGTATTCAACCCGGCGGACATCTCGGAACTTGCCTTTTTTATATAGACTTGAACATGATTAGAGCCGGGGTGGTAAAACATCCGCTTGAATGGCGACATGCGGGTATTCAGGAATTGCTTGGGGAAAAACAACGGTATTGTATTATTAACCAAAAACGGCTGCTTCGTGCTTTGGATTTCAGGGTTGGTGAAAGCTCTGAATTTAAAGACTGGTATAGGGCGACTTTAAATGAAAAACTCGCTTGTATTTCTCATGAACGCGAGGCATGTTGGAGTGAAGCAATAGCAGTAGGCGATCTTAAATGGATTGAGGATAATTTTGCAAAAAATTACAAGTCAAAATTACGTTTACATCCGGTTACGGATGAAACGTATTATCTTTATCACAGGAAAAAGGCTTTTAAAAACGGCTTTAACAGCGGTTTTTGATGGATTCTAAAATAGTAACTTATTAACTGTAAAAATATTATGAGTATTTGTTGGTGTATGGCTCCGGGACTTGGCTCCGGGACTTCGTTGGTGTATGGCTCCGGGACTTCGTCTCGGGACTGTGTATGGCTCCGGGACTGTGTATGGCTCCGGGACTCTGCTCCGGGACTCCGGCTCCGGGACTCCGCGGGACTTTCGGGACTCCGCTCCGGGACTCCGTGGCTCCGAGACTCCGTTGATGTATGGCTCCGGGACTCCGGGACTACCTGGCTCCGGGACTACCTCCGGGACTCCGGGACTACCTCCGGGACTACGGGACTAGCTCCGGGACTACCGGGACTAGGGACTAGGGACTAGGGACTATATGATGGATCCTAAAATAGTAACTTATTAACTGTAAAAATATTATGAGTATTTGTTGGTGTATGGCTCCGGGACGGGGACGGACTCTCCGGGACGGACTCTCCGGGACGGGCTCCGGGACGGGGTGTATGGCTCCGGGACCTCGGTGGAAACAAACTTGTTAAGCAATTTTTCCGCGAATTCGGAAGAAAAAAAGGATTTTTCTTCCGAATCCTTGAGCGACATTGGCTGATTCAACCGTTATTTCACCTTTGGAATGACGAATTTTTTTGAACGTTAAAATATTCTCGTTCAAGCTGAGCCCAG
>JAQUOK010000594.1 GCA_028717165.1 Victivallaceae bacterium
CGTGTTCGTATTCCTCGAGCATCAATATTCCGGCGCCGCCGCCGCAGACCAGCCCGTCGCGGTCACGGTGGAAAGGCCGGGAAGCCAGTTCCGGGCGGTCATTGAAATGAGTCGAAGCGACATAGAGAGCATCAAAGGAGGCGGTTACGCTGACATCTACTTCTTCCGAACCGCCGCAGAGAATAGCCTCCTGCCTGCCCATCGCGATCATATCCGCAGCCAGTCCCAGGGCCTGGAGCGAGGACGCGCAGGCGGCCGAAGACGCGGCGGTATAGCCGGTCAGGTTAAGATGACTGGCGACGTTCATACTGGCGGTATGGGCAAAGCATTTGAATACCTGCATAGGCGAAAGGTCGGCAAAAGTTTCTTCGGTAATGATATGGGTCATTGTCTGCAGGATTTCACTGGGGCTTCCCGTGGTCGAACCGACGATGCAGCCGACCTTGCCGGAAGCCAGATAATCCTGCTCGATTCCGGAGTCCGCGACCGCCCGTTCCGCCGCCAGAGTCGCAAAAAAACCCATGCGGCTCATGGAACGCCGGGAGCTTCGCGGAATCGAAGCGATCTCTTCCGGTGAAATCGGACACGGAGCCGCAACCCGGCTCCTTAGATCGGCGTATTTGTCCCATTCCGGCATGAAACGGACCGCGGAAACGGAGTTTTCAATGTTGCCGCAAAGTTCTTTTACCGTGTTGCCCAGTGCGGACTTTACACCCATACCTGTAATAACGACTCTTCTCATATATTTTTCCCTTCTGGGGTGAACAATTCACAAACCTGCCGGTCTTCCGTGATCCTGGCGAAAACGATAAAAGCGGAGATCATTGCGCCAAGCATCCCCGGCAGCAGGGCGCTCTGCCCGATCGCGAAAAAATTGCGCAGCGGCAGTTTGCCGATGATATTGAATTCGCCGCTTTTCTGTTTTATGCCATAGGCGGTGCCGGATGAAAACAGGTAGTCGGCAAAAGTCAACTGGGTTGCGGTTTCGAGGATTTCCAGGCGGCCTCTGAACTGCGGATAAATATGTTCGATGTCGGCGGTCATCTGTGCGCATTGTTTTTTCTTATAGGCCTGGTAGGAGGGATCAGCGCTTCGATCCGGGCAGCCGCGCCATTGGCGGCAGTCCTCAAAAGTCATCGCCTTAAAAGCGTTCACCGTCTGCACCTCCTCATTGCGGATTTTTTCGACCGCGGTCATGATCGCCATGGCCGTATCGGGATGTTCGTTCGACATTACCCGGTTCAGATCGAGGGACAACAGGCACGAGGTAAGCGCCACCGGAAAATCTTCGACTTTCGGGGACAGCCGGGCATGAAGGGAAAAAAATCCCAAGGTATCCTCCGCTTTGTCTATGCGTTCCCTGAAAGTTCTGCTTACCACCTTTTCCGGCAGGATTTCGAGGATCGATCTCGGATGGATCGCCAGCACCGCCTGTTCAAAATCAATGATTTCCCCAGTATTCAAACGGACAGACTTCGCTATTTTATCCTCGACATCCAGACATTCGGCGATAAAAGTTTCGCAGCGTATCTCTATGTCCAGTTTTTCCGCCTCCCGCAGAAAGGCCCGAATAAAGGCGTCTCCGCCGTTTTTGACCTTGACGATATTGTCATGCAGCCCGAAACTGACCCGGCAATGATTGGCGAAAGATATCTGGGACGGCGGGGAACCGTGGCACATGGCGAACATTGCCAGCACCGCCCGCAGTTCGGGCGAAACGGCCAGCCGGTCAAGATATTCGTCCAGAGTAATGAGATCTTCCTCCAGAATGGCGCTGCCGGGGCCGGCGCTGAAATCAAAAAAATCCTCCATGTTTTTGAAATGCATGGCGGGAGTGTTGGCGAAAACCCCGGCTTCATCCGCGAAATAGCGTTTTATCGCGGCTTTTTCCGCGGGAAAATGTTCGCAGAGCACCCTGCATACCTCAGAACTTTTTTCCGGGTAGCAGATAAGCCGGTCGGAGGCTTTGATATACAGCCGGGCGCCGCCGGGCGGACTGAAGCGTTCGGCTTTTACCACATCGCCGATGCCCAGCATGCGCAGCAAATTATCCATGATCCCGCCGAAACCGCTCGTAAAATGAAAACCGGTATCAAAAGGCAGGCCGCAGCGTTTGAAGCGCTGCATTAAACCGCCGATCCGTTTCGCTTTTTCAAGCAGGAGTACTT
This sequence comes from Victivallaceae bacterium, assembly GCA_028717165.1. Lineage (GTDB taxonomy): Bacteria > Verrucomicrobiota > Lentisphaeria > Victivallales > Victivallaceae > JAHOYW01. Next base: position 2,169 of record JAQUOK010000594.1, read on the forward strand.
TTTTCCCGGTCTTTGCCAGCAGGAGCGCCATCGTCATCCCGCTTATGCCGCTGCCCGCTACCAGCGCGTCAAAATGCTTTCTTTTTTTATCCATTTAAATTGCCATCCCGGAATTTATCAATTCAAGATATTTTTATCTTAGTTTAAGCTTGGGAATTTTATTTTCCCGGATACCCCATTTTTCGTTTTACATCTATCGTCGCGTTGTGTGTTTCCTGGAGGGCGAGTGTCCTCACGAGCCGAAATACGTTCAACGTCTACGGCTCGACAGAGTCTCGCCCTAACACAAATTACGTGTTATGGAATCCAACAAGTAATATTTTGACCATTTTGGGCAAAAGTTGTTTTTGATGTAGTTATAAGCCATTGTTTATTAAATGGATAATCCATATTTTAAAGGAGTCTAACTTTTGATTAAAGCATCTCCCGATGTAAGCCACGGCTGTCCCAGCCGTGCTTTCCGCAACTGCGCCCCTTGGGACAGGGGCGGCTACGCCTTTTCCGATTTTATCAATATTTCTTTCGTAACACGCAACACGTAACACGTTCATTTGGTTCCGGCTATGCTGGTTTGGGATGACTCTGATCCATTTAGATAACCATTCCGCCGTTTACCGCAATTACCTGTCCGTGAATGTACGAGCTGTCCGGCCCGCAGAGAAAGCTTACAACGCCGGCAATGTCTTCCGGCGTACCGATCCGTTTAAGGGGGATCAGGGGAATTACGTGTTCTTCGGGGATCTCTGAAGTCATATCGGTTGCAATAAAACCGGGAGAAACCGCGTTTACCAGGATCCCTTTTTTGCCGATTTCCCTGGCAAGGGCTTTAACTGCGCCGATAAGCCCGGCTTTGGAGGC
>JAQUOK010000595.1 GCA_028717165.1 Victivallaceae bacterium
TCTTTCGAGTTAAAAAGGGAACTGAACTTTTCGAGAACGCCCCAACCGGACGCTACTTAAAAATTCAAGTCCCTTTCCGACGTGAATTTGTCATTCATGAATAAATTAAGGTTTCGGTATTTATATATTTTGCGGTTGACAAAGGCAGGTATTTCAGGGGGGATTAAATACAATATGTAATATTCTGGGAAAATCCGGAAGAACAAAAAAGCTGATCATACTAATTCAACGAGTTTTTCCATAGAAGATTTTTGTACTAATTTTTCAAATGACTCAAAGCTGATAATGCCGTTGCAAGTTAACCACCAAAGGATTTTTCTGATTTCCTTTTCTGCTTTCAATTTGATTTGACCTCAATTTTTGCCTGATTTTTAAGTCTGTTCCGCTCAAGTCTTTTATCCCATTTTTCTTTTATTCGCTGCATTCTGGATTCAGACATACTTTCTCCGCGACTGATTCTTACTCCGATTTCATGATAAAAATCAATAAAATGTTTTCTCCTCTCCATATTCTTTTAAATAATCTATGACTATTTAAATGTTTTGTTTTTTTTAGAAAATTACACTGACAAAAATTCATCATAATTATCAGGAGAAATAAATTCCGTTTGAGTTTCAGGATAGGCAGTAATAAAAGCATTGGGAATTTTATGTTTTGCCTTGAGGTTCCACTTGAATTCCCAGGCAAAAAGTTTTCCGTTACCCTCTTCGAGATAATCAACTTCCTGTTGAGTTATTGTCCGCCAAAAATACTGTCTGGGATATTTCCCGTGGTTTGCTAATACCTTCAGTCTTTCCGAAATCAAATAATTTTCCCACAGCGCGCCGACATCCGTTCGGGATTCAATCGGGTTGAAGTTACCAAGCACGGCATTTCTTATGCCGTTATCATAAAAATAAACCTTGCGCCCTTTTCTTATCTCATTTCTGGCGTTGCGGCTGAAAGCGGGAAGAACGAATATCACGTAGGACTTGACTAGCAAATCAATGTATTTTTCAACGGTTTTCCTGTTGGCACCAACTAAATTTCCGAGTTCGTTTGTAGAGACTTCAGAACCTAATTGCAAAGCTAACGCCTGTATGATTTTCTCCAGCAATGTCGGTTTTTTAATGTCTTCAAGCATCAGCAAGTCTTTATACAGGTAGCTGCCGGCAAGCAGACGGAGCAATTCATTTTCCTGCCCGATATGGGTAACGATTTCGGGATACGCTCCGTATACCAGCCGGTGTTTGAGCATACGCCGTTCTTCAAGCAAGCCAAATTCCTCAGCCATTTCTTCAAATGCAAATGGATAAAGGTGAAATTCATATTTTCGCCCGGTAAGCGGTTCACTGGTTTTGTCAGCTAATTCAAACGCTGAAGAACCAGTTGCAATCAATTGAATATCCGGCAACTGGTCAGTAATCAGTTTCATGGTCAGGCCGATATTGGGAATCCGCTGGGCTTCGTCAATAACGACCAGTCGTTTTTTCCCGAAAAATGCTTTCAGGCGGGTTGAAGTTATTTCCGACAGTATATTACGAACATCAGGTTCGTCTCCATTGAGCAACAGAACAGAATCTGATTCATCTTTGGTAATTTGCCGAACGAGAGTGGTTTTACCACTTTGCCGCGGCCCATATAGAATGATAGCTTTTCCGGTAAAGAGGCGTTGCTTTATTTTGTTTTCAAGAGTTCTCTTCAGTAACATAATTAACCTCCAATATATCATTAATTTAAACCTGTAATGCCAAAATATCATCATATTATGTTATTTCAATACCAAAATATTAGATTTTGCATTGTTTTTTAGAAAGATTCTGTACGGCCTGTGGCTGTTATTTTTTAAGGATTTTATTCTATCATATGAAATTTGAGGATATTCTTCGCTTCCAGAAACTGTATTCGCCAATAGGCGTACGGCGTTGATTACTGTTGAGGTGCTGCGCTTGCAGAGTTTGCTGAGGCGGGTTAAGGTCAACGGATATTTATAGCAATCTTTTGTTCCGTATAATTCCTCATAATAATATTTGATTTTTGCGAGGATTAAGTTTAAAAACGCCTGCTGACGCTTATCAAGTTCTTCGACGATTCCGCTTCTGATCCAGGTTCGCTTTGTAATGTCGGTATCACCTCAATTTCCCCATCGGGCGCAAGGCGCAGAAAAATCAGCCTTCAAACAAGTCATGGTTATCCCTGGAGTACTGGCGTTCGGAAAGTCGTTCAAGGGCATCGTTCAAGGTTTCCTCGAAATCATCGAGCCTACCTGTGACTTCTTCCAGCTTGTTCTGCAAGTTATCCAGCCCTTTGAGAACTTCCAACACCAAATCTTCATATTTAGTTTTATCTGTCATAATTCCAGAATGACAACTGAGTTAAAAATAATGGTCACGGATTTATTTGGAATTTGACGACTGTCCGAGCAACTGTTCGCAAATTCTTTTTCCTTCTGACGTGAGTTTGTAAAGTTTTGAGTTCCGCAGTTTCGCATACCCGGCAACCCTTACCAGCCGCGCTTTCAAAAGATAGCCCATTGCCGAATAGGTCTGGCTGAGGGTAATGGGATAAATCCGGCTCAACTTTTTCCGGAGAGCGGCAAGAGTTATCCCGTTTTCGTAATAAGCTTTAAGAAAAAATATTTCTTTTAAAATAAGTTTCCGGGTCTTACCGGCAATGACCAGCGCGTATTTGTTCCAATTAAACTCTTTATCGAGAGGGGGGCTCTCAAAGCAGACACACGCCATGCGAGCTGCCGTCCGTAATCAGTAAGGTAATATATCCTTCCTGTCAATTGCCGCGGCGTCAGGCATTCGGCTATGCCTCGTTTCATAAACTCCCGCATCAGATTGGATAAATCCGCAAAAGATATTTTGGAATTGAACCTTTGGGCTTCCCGCAGGATTTGAGTAGGCGTCATAGGACGGTTTAACGCCCGCAATACCGCCTGCTTCTGAATGCCCTAGTTGAGCCATTTTACGTCATATTCTTTTACAACTTTTGAGTACGTAAGATTTCAATAAAAAAATATT
>JAQUOK010000596.1 GCA_028717165.1 Victivallaceae bacterium
CTTGTCTCCGTTCGGCTCAATGCTCGGCGAAGACGGTATTTTGACATATCCCTGGCAATTACAGAATTCGAGAGCGGCTCCCTGGGGGCTTTTTATCCATTTCCCCTGATAAATGCAGCCGTTATTATTTTTCCCGGAACTGTCTCCGGCGATATTTCCTTTGCCTTCGTCAAATTTCCAGTAAGCAACCAGTCCTTTCTGTTTTTCCTCGCCGGGAACGGAAGGAACGGTTTCCGCCGGTCGCGCGGAGGAACTCTTTTCCAGGATGAGTTCCTTTGCCAATAATTCCACTCTTTTGCGATAAACTCCCTGCCCGCATTTTGTCAGTGCTTCCTGTAAATACCCGATCAGTTCTTCTTCCTCCTGCGGAGAATATATTTTATTTCTATCCGTGGATATCAACGGTCTGGTATAAATTTCCTCCGCCCTGCTGAAAAATCTTTTCATCTCCTGTCCGGCCGGGCCGTAAAAAGTTTCGTAATATTCGTCCAGGAGCTTATCCACATCCAGATCAGCGTTCCAAAGCAATTTCCCCGTAATATAAAGGTTTAAATGCATCAGGCCGGGATAATGAAATTTTACAGTCGGCAGACTCGTTTCGGCTTCGATAAATTCACCTTTGCTTTTTCCCTTCAAAAATTTGAGATCTTCCGCAATAATATGGGGAAAAATTACCGGAACCCGGATTTTGCCGGCGATAATGTTTGCTCCGTCAAAAGCGTAATAATTATAATATTCCCAGATATACAGGGTTTTACATTTTTTTCGCCATTGCGCTATTTTTGTATTGGTTTCCACCAGGTATTTCTTATCCATATAACTTTTTCTGGTCTTGCATACCATTACGACAACATTCGGATCAAGTTCAAAATCCGGCGGGTCGGCATAAGGACCGTAAGCGCAGCAGCCAACAAACCTATCCGGATGGGTTTTGGCGACTTCCTTCGCCACCCGGTTGACAAAATTCCAGACATAGTTGGAAAACCTACCGTTTTTCCCTTTGGAATTGTCTATTTGCTTCTGGCATTTGTCACACTCGCAGATCGCGCCCATTCCGTCATTCGGCATTACCGGATAAATGTCTTGTTCCGGGTGCGCGTTAAAATATTCCCTTATCAGGCTAACAAAAGCGCTTAAAGTACCGGGTTCAGAAAGACAAAGATTGCCGCTGCCCAGACAACTGGACTTGAAGTCCCGCCTGCCGTTTGACAATGCCAGATATTCGGGGTGGTCGGGATACCGGTTTCTTATGTAGACAAAAGAATGATTTATCTGAACAGGGAAACGGGCTCCGAAACCGGCCCGCCTGTACCAGAGGGCGGAAGAACTGTCTTTGGGGAATAGACAGGTATAAAGATAACGGTATTCGAAGTCCGGTTCTTCCTGAAAATCAGTCGGGCCGATTTTTATTGTATCGGCAGTCGGCACCACCTGCCCCAGTTTACCCGGCATGTACCATCTTACCCCGCAGTATTTTTCCAGGAATTTGTAAACGGCGAACAAAGTTCCGGTTTCCCCCATTGTATTGAGACCCAATTTCGGATTATAACAATAGCTGAGTATCCAGGGATGCCGCATTCCGCTGATCGGAGGCCCGCTGTAATCTCTACCCAGGAGGGCCAGCCAGTTATCTCTGGCAATTATTTTAAAGCCGTCCGCTTTGAGTTGTTTGACGGAGATACCTGCACTCCTGGTATAAGGACTTTCCCCGACAAAAATATAGGTTTTGTCTTTTTCAATGCCGCAGTCATCTTGACCGGAAACTTTCTTAATGGTTAGTTTACACCCGCTTATGTCTTTTATGTAATTCTGCAATTCACGGGCTGCAAATTCGACTGTTTTCGGGGCGTTGCCGTCAATTACGATCAGAGCCTGGGAACGGCCTCCGGAAACAATTTCCAAGTCTTTCCGGTCAGCGCCATGGCAATAATTTATGAATCCCAGTATGATCATGGCCGGCAGACAAGAACGGAATATGCTATCCAAAGTTTTAAACAAAGCTTTGTAAAATTTACTTAGCTGGAGAAAGCATGTTTTTGAGAAAGTTTTCATTTTTATTTTTCCATTATATTGAAGGCTATCCCGGAACTCCGGGAATAAAAACATTTGCACAGTTAAATCGGGATCTCATGAACAAAGCAACCCAATCAGCAAGCTGTTTATGAGAAATAGCAAAAACTTATGCGACTACTCTTTACAGGCTGGTAATTGTGCCATTGTTCGCGACAACAAAAACCGCCCCGCATTCTTTCAATTTAGATTTACTGCAGGCTGTGACGTGACCGTCCGCGAAATATATGTTTGCCTGGTCACTATGCCTGATATGAATGCCATAAGAGGTAGAAGCGTTATAAATATGAATCAGATACCATTGAGAAAGCCCTTTAATACTGTCACCCAGGATTATAAATTCCGAAGGGGATTTCGAGCCTTTACCAATTGCCCAGAGGCGAAGTCCATGAAAATTTATAGCCCCTTCCACAACCGTATACATTGACGGATAACCGCCGCCGGGAAAATTGCCTTCCTGAGGGTTGGATATACCATAAGTTTGACCGTAACTTCCGTCAGCAGACACGGATGGACAACTAGCAACCTCAGTTCCAGACAAATATTTTTCGTCCACTAAGGCTCCACACCATGAAGACGGAGTAACATTTGAGAAACAAACCATAGTTCCCCGGTAGTCTTGGGCATACATTGAAACGCCTAATCCGCATTGTTTTAAATTGCTGCTGCACAGGATGGCTTTGGCTCTTTCCCTGGCTTTATTCAGCGCTGGCAACAGCATCGAGGCCAGAATCGCTATGATCGCGATCACGACAAGGAGTTCGATGAGCGTGAACTTTTTTGTGTCCTTTTTCATTTTCCGCTTCCTTTAATTTGGGGTTTATGTTTAAAAAAACAGTTAAATCCAGGATTCAAGATCCCCTTTCTAAAGTAATTATTTAGTCTGCCGAAGTTGCTTCTTCCGAAAAAAGTTGAACTTTTTTCGGACCGACTC
>JAQUOK010000597.1 GCA_028717165.1 Victivallaceae bacterium
AGAACTATAACAACAATCTGAAAAGCTTACAATAAAAAACCGGCGTTTGATAAAATAAGTGACTGAACTCTAATTATTTAAAAGGTTTTTCAGTAACGACTAATTAGCCAGTATTGTCTTAACAACATGTTCCGGGTTATGTAATTTACTCCAGTATTCCCTGGTGCTTTCAGCGGCTGCTTTCAGCGAATCTAATTCATTGACCGCTTCTATGACTTTCGCGAAAAAATCATTGTTCCCGGAAAATATCTTGCCGCTGTTGAATTTTTCAACCTGTGCCGAAAGCCACGTATCGGCCGGGACAACCGGAATTTTTCCCCGCGCCATCGCTTCCAGTAATATTCCCGAAGTGCCGCCGTACCTGTATTGCGGATTGGAGCTATCGACCTGGTAAGGCTGTAATATTATGTCGGAACGGTTCAGCAGATCATAATATGAGGCGCTGTTTAATTTTCCCGTGATCAAATTGACGTCCATTTTTTGTAGTCGGCGGCAGCTTGATCTTATCAGATTGCTGCGTTTACTGAACTTGATCGGAGAATACTGGATATCGAAGCGGAATTTTTGTGACGGAAAATATTTTCTAAGCTTTTCTATGAGTTCCGGTAAGAGATGAAAGCCTTTCCGGTAAGCCGAGTCCCCGATGAAGGTCAAAGTCAGACAAGCGTTTTTCCGGACGGGCGTATTCAGATATCGGCGCCAGCCGGGCTGAGGTATGGTCAACAGTTTTGCCGCCTGAAATCCCATATCATGGTATTCTTTCACATGTATTTCGCTTGACCAGAAAAATTTCGGTGCGGCTGCCGGGCTGAGTTTTGCCGCCTGGTTCATGATTTCGTTTATTTCGGATTCGTTCATTTTGAAATGTGAACTGAAAACCGTTTTTAGATCCGGCTTATTTTTTTGCAGGGCATGCAGTATCCGGTTTATTACGAAAAAGGAAGCCGTCTGAAACAGATAGAGGCTTTCAGGTTCGTCTGGCAGTTTGCGGAAAAAATCATCGAACGGTTTTTCGAACCAGTAACTTGTTAAAATCCTGATCAGGGATAAAACCGCGGCTTTCGGTCCGGCAAATATCGGATTTTTATTTCTTCTCAGGAATCCGGTAAATTCCCATAAATGTCTGAAAACGAATGGAGCGCAGAAAACGTAATCGGGCGCCAGGGGAAGAATGTTTTCCCGGCGGGCCGTTTCCTTATCAAGTTTCGGACTTCCTACTATTTGTGCGTCCAGGCCCAGATTCGCGGCCCCGTCGCGCAGGGCGGCGGCTTCGGCGTAATAATGCCCCCGGTAATCAGTCAGGAATATATCGATGATGTATATTTTTTTTATTGTATTCATGGTAAATGCGCCGAAGGCAAATTATCGAGTTGAGGGGGTATAATCAGAATTCAGCGCATAGACGATCAGGGATTATTTTTTAGTAATTACTCCCTGTTTGACGGCGCGGGTAACCGCAGCGCTTTTGGTATGTTTCTGGGTTTGCCTGATGAATTTCACCCAAACCAGATAACCCGCGTAAAGGACTCCGGCGACGATTGCGGCGATTATGATCTTTTTCAGGATCTGGCCTATCCGCATGAAAAAACCTTTTATAGAACCCATTATTTACCTCCGGTTAATTTAGCCCAAAATAAAAAATATTGTTCAACTGTATATCTTTCAACTTAGGAGCCGTTCAGAAATAACCTTTACATTTGCCCGGTTCTCGTGAATGCTTTTCGTGTCGTCGGCTCGTTACATACCTGAGGGTATGCTCCTTGCCGTCGGCCCAAAAATCAAATCACGATCTTTACGGTAAATTGTCAAGTTAATTTCTTTACAGCTCCTTAGTATACTGGAAAAGCTGATGAAATGCAACTCCGGCAGCGTATAAAAAAAACAAAGCCGGCTGGAAAACAACATAAAACGGTGATAATTTACCAAGCCGGAAAAAGTTTAATATATGCATACCGTAGATTCTATAGTTTTTTATACATACCTGGCGGCTGTACTCACGGTGGGAATGCTGAAATTCCGCCGGAAACAGTCGGAAAAGGATTTTTTTCTTGCCGGACGTTCATTCGGCTGGTTTCCGTTGGGCATTTCAATAATGGTGACCATGCTGACGGCGGTCAATTTCGCGGCCTTTCCCGCCGAAATATTCCAGAACGGCTGTTATGTTCTGATTTCGCTGCCGATATTTCTCGTCGTTATACTGCCGATAAGCAAGATATTCATACCGTTTTTCCGGAAGCGTAACAAGGACAGCGCTTATGCTTTCCTTGAGGAAGTATTTGACCTGAAAACACGCTGCCTGGCAAGTATTCTGTTCATGTTCTGGCGGCTTGTCTGGATGGCGGTCGCTTTGTATGCGTCGGCGCGGATCCTTGCGGCGGTAACCGACTACAGCCTGTGGCTGCTGATCCTTCTGGGCGGAGCGGTGACCGTCATGTATACTTCCCTGGGCGGCTTGCGGGCGGTCATCTGGACGGACGTCGCACAGTTTTTCGTGCTTATGGGCGGGATATTCGTTGCCCTGGTGCTGGTTTCGACAACTACGGAAGACGGCTTTGCCGGTATTTTTCTGCATGCCTTTGAGCATAATGTTTTCAGGCCGGCGGTGCCTTATGATCCGGCGTTCTTTTCGTTCGACCCGACGATAAGGACTACTTTCTGGAGCGGGGCTTTAGGATCGCTGGTGGCTTTCCTGGCGCGTTACGGAGCGGACCAGATGGTTATTCAGCGTTATCTGGCGGCGAGATCCCTGAGGGCGGCGCGGAAAGGTTTCATATTCAATGTAATCTGCGCATTCTCCATTCTGCTGCTGCTGGTGATATTCGGGATGGCGATGCACTCCTATGCCGTACATACCGATATCATGGGGAAATATTCCAAACCTCTGCAATATATGGCGGCTCTGATAAAATCCCTGCCTTACGGAGCCGCCGGGCTGCTGGCGGCGGCCTTGCTGGCGGCGACCATGTCCAGTGTCGACTCCGGGGTAAACGCCGGTT
>JAQUOK010000598.1 GCA_028717165.1 Victivallaceae bacterium
CCGCGCGCATGGCTCCCGAACAGGATAATGAATAACGCCCGCGGGGCTTTTTCCAGAATAACCGACCTGAGCCGTTTAAGCTCCTGTTTTTTATACGGCGGAAGATGTGCCAGCGATTTTTTCATAAGCAATTAATATCGTCCCGGTTGTGTAACTACTCTAATATAACGCCATGTCCGGGTTTTCAAAGTTTTATTACGCCCTTTCCCAGATGGTAGAAGGAATTTATTATTTTAACCACTTATCCACACTGATAAAACACTAATTAAGAGAGTTATTCTTTGCGGCAAAGCCGCAAAAAATCAGTGTCAAATTAGTGAAGATTAGTGGTTTTAAAATTCCCGGCGCAGCCGGTTAAGTTCACAAAATCATTTTTTCGGATATTGAGGCTTTACAGCTCGATCCCCAGTTTCCGGTAAGCGCGTTCGGCCTTGGCTTGGGCGGCCTCGACGCTTTCATCCCGCGCCAGGATTACCGCCATGCGGCGGTGACCATTGACTTCGGCTTTGCCGAAAATACGCATTGCGGTATCCGGTTCTTCAAGAACCCTTTCCAGGTTGGTAAATTTAACCTGTTTTGATTTGCCTTCTACAACCACGGCGCGGGAAGCCGACGGACCGTGAAAAGCGATATTCGGTATCGGCAGACCGAGAATGGCCCGGGCATGCAGGGCAAATTCTGAAAGGTACTGGGAAATCATGGTTACCATACCGGTATCGTGGGGGCGCGGCGAAACCTCACTGAAAATCACCTCATCACCCCTGACGAAAAGTTCGACCCCGAAAATACCGCGCCCGCCCAGGGCTCCGGTAATTTTTCCGGCAATATCCTGAGCTTCCTTCAAGGCTTTTTCCGACATCGGCTGCGGCTGCCACGATTCGCGGTAATCCCCGTCCACCTGACGGTGCCCGACCGGTTTCAGGAAAGACGTCCCGTCGCGGTGACGTACCGTAAGGAGCGTTATTTCATAGTCAAAATCAATAAATCCCTCGACAATAACCTTACCGGCTCCGGCGCGTCCGCCTTCCTGGGAATAGTTCCAGGCTTTTTCAATATCGGCGGGACTTTTTATGACGCTCTGCCCATGCCCGGATGAACTCATTATCGGCTTGACCACGCAGGGCAGGCCGATTTCCCCGACCGCCGCCAGAAATTCTTCTTTATCGGCGGCAAAACGGTAGGGAGATGTTTTCAAACCCAGTTCTTCAGCGGCCAGACGGCGGATGCCTTCGCGGTTCATGGTCAGACGCGTCGCCTTCGCGGTCGGGATCACGTTGAAACCTTCCGCTTCGAGTTCGGCGAGAGTATCAGTGGCGATAGCTTCAATTTCAGGGACAATATAGTCGGGACGTTCTTTTTCAATCACTTCCCGCAGTTTAGCGCCGTCAAGCATCGAAAAAGTATATGAACGGTGCGCCACCTGCATGGCCGGAGAATTTACCTTGCTGTCCAAGGCAATCACCTCAACCCCGAAACGCTGAAGCTCAATAACCACTTCCTTGCCTAATTCGCCGGCGCCGCAAAGTAAAACTTTAAGTGCCGTACCGCTTAATGGAGTTCCGATTGAAACCATATTCATTTCCTGTCTTTTTTGTTAATTTTTTGTAAAATTCCTTTCGAATATCCAATATCGAACAAGGAATATCCAACAAATCCTAAGTCAACACATACAACACGTATTATCGCTATTTATTTTTTTGAGCGGTTTCTATACTTTTAAATAAAATTGAAATCAATTCATCAGTTTCTTTTAATAAAGGATCAAGTTTTTTGCCGGTTGAATAAGTTTAGACTTTGCAATCATTTTCAGCCATACTTCCGTTTCCCGCATTTCTTTAAGAGCAATTTTAAGTTTATGGATAAAGTCGGCTTTTGACTCAGCGCTTTGAGCTTCTCCATAATTTGGCGCCGGAGATGTTCCGCTTCTCAATATTTGTAAAGATATGTGCTTGCCAGCTTGTGTTTTTGAAAGACTTTCAGAAAGTCTGATAATTCTGACAGCATAATCTATAAAACGCCTTTGTAAGTCAAATTTTCTACTATCCGAATCTTCCTTCATCCCTGGATATTCCTTGTTGGATATTGGATATTCCATTTCCGGATTACCGGATCGGCAGGTAATAGAATTTCCCGGCTTCGATCATGTCTTTGTCCCTGCCTAAAAGCCTGACATTGATATTTGCCGGCAGAATCCCGGATTTCGCGTCAAAAAGGGCTGCCAGGGAGAATTTCCTTTTGTAGGCGATAACCTGATAGTCTTTAATATCCGCCAGTTTCGCCGCGTTCCTCACGCCGTCATCGAAAAAACCGAGTTCGTCAACCAGTTTAAGCTTTAAAGCCTCGGAACCGAGAAAGATACGGCCGTCGGTGATAATCGACCCTTTTAGCTTTTCAAAGCTCAATTCCGGACGTCCGTCCGCAACAATCCGGATAAACGCCTCGTAGACTTTATTGATATGCTCCTGAATTATCGCGCGTTCGCCCGGTTTTTCAGGACGAGCCCCGTTAAGCAGGTCTTTGTATTCGCAGGAAGTATAGGTATCGCTTTGAACGCCTATTTTTTTCAGCAGGTCATAATATTTGTAATTCTGAATGATCACCCCGATGCTGCCGGTAATCGAAAGGCGGTGCGCGATTATCCTGTCGCAGGCACAGGCGACATAGTAACCGCCGCTGGCTCCCATGGTGCCGATCACGGCAACGACCGGTTTCCCAAGATTGCGCAGTTTCATTACGCCGTGGTGGATTTTATCGCTGGCAACCACTTCTCCGCCGGGAGAGTCTATCCTGAGAATAACGGCTTTTACTGATTTGTCTTTTCCGGCCATATCAAGGTGACGGCAGATTTTTTCAGCGGAAGCCATCGCCGAGGAGAAAGGGGAAGAATTGTCGTCGGAAACAATTATCCCGTCCACCGGTACGACCAGAATCGTATTTTTGGAGTCTTTGTCTCCGGTAATAAAACT
>JAQUOK010000599.1 GCA_028717165.1 Victivallaceae bacterium
ATCAAGCGGCCTGTCTTCATAGGCGCGTCCCTGGAGCTTACCGGCGATATAGGCAGTGCACACATAGTGCAATTCTTTAACTTTCAGCAGTTTAGCGACTTCTATAACATTTTCCGTACCGTGATAATTTATCCGGAAAGTTTTCCCCTGGGGGTCTTTCCCCAGATTCACATCGGCGGCACAGTGGAAAACAATACCAACGCCTTTCAGTTCCGGCCTCGCCGCAAATTCAACCGGATCGATTTCGGCAATATCGCCGGGAATAACCGTAATCGCCTTAAGGAACTTATCCGCAAGTTCAGGACAACCGTCAAGTTCACACTGTTCCCGGATCACATTTTCCACGCGTTCCGCTGCTGTTCTTACTGTATTGTCCCTGGTTAAAGCTACTATTTCAAAGTCGTTCCGCTCCTTTAACAGGCCGGTAACAAAGGCACTGCCTACCAGGCCGGTTATTCCTGTAAGAAAAATTTTAGCCATCAAATAGCCCCGGTTATATAATTAATTGGTATTTTTCAAATAAAAAATCCAGAGCAGCAAAGCCTGTTCCAGACACCCTGCCGACTCCAGTTTTCAAGATCGACATCAAAGACCGACATCAGACCATATATAGTAGTCTCATATCCGGCAAATACAAATCAAAAGCAATTATTTTCGGCATCTTAATCGAGATTTTTCTTAAACTTCATTGATATACCGGGAAAGCAGGTTATGTTTTGTGAGCATGGCGGACGCGTCGTTGTAACGCCTGTTATAATCCAGGCAATCAGAGCCGTTTATTTTTTAAGGATTTTAATATGAAGTATTTGAAACTCGAAAGACCGTTAATATTCTTTGACCTGGAAACCACCGGCGTATCAACAGGCAATGACCGGATCGTGGAAATTTCCGTCGTGAAAGTGTTCCCCGACGACAGCAGGCAGGTAACCACCCGGCGCATAAATCCGCAGATGCCGATCCCGCCCGGAGCAAGTGAAGTGCACGGCATTTACGATAAGGACGTCGAACATGAACCGGCCTTCGAACATATCGCCGTTAATCTGTTCAATTATTTCGCGGACTGCGACCTGGCGGGATATAATATTCTGAAATTCGATATTCCCCTGCTGACCGCTGAGTTCAAACGCTGCGGCCTTGAATTTTCGCCGGCAGGACGGCATGTGATAGACGCCTTTAATATCTTCTGCAAAAAATTTCCCCGCGACCTTTCAAACGCCTACCATTTTTTCTGCGGAAAAACTATGGAAAACGCGCACGGCGCCGAAGCGGATACCCTGGCAACCCTGGAAATTCTGGAAGGGCAGCTGGAAATGTATTCAGACCTGCCCCGTGAGCTTCCCGGACTTGGCGAATTCTGCGACATGAGCGATCCGGACGCCATCGACCAGGGCGGCCGTTTCAAATGGCAGGACGGCCGGGTGCTCGTGAATTTCGGGAAAAATTCGGGAACGGCGCTGCGCGACATTGCGGTAAATAATCCCGGTTTTCTCCAATGGATAGTCAAAGCCGATTTTCCGGATGACGCAAAAAAAATAGCTTCAGACGCTTTGCGCGGCATTTTCCCTGAAGAAAAAAAGGCGGAAAATGAAAAATAAAATTGAAAGCCTGATCAGCCTTCTGGACGACAGCAATATCCAGGTGGTTCAGGAAGCTATGGCTGAATTGCTCAAACATGAAGACCGGATCAATGAATATCTGGCCCAGCACCAGGAAAGCAGCAACCCGAAACTGCGCAGACGCATTCACCAGCTCCAGGCTATCATGATCATGAGGCGGCGGCGGGAAAATTTTGCGCAGCTCCTGAATTCCCCGGATCTGAACATGATCGACGGCCTGATTGCCGTTCACCTGCAATGGTATGACAATGATTCTGAAGATTTTCTGCAGGATCTATGGGAACGTCTTCTCAAGGCAAGCGAGCGCTTTGCTCCCGAAAACATTAATGACGTCGCGTATTTCATGCGTAAATGCGGTTTCCAGGCAAGCTCGATCGACGATCTTCAGGCTGACAGTTTCTGTATCGGGCCGGTACTCGAGGAACTTGCCGGAGCCGATTTTATTCTTTGCGCCCTCGCGGCTGAACTGGCCGGAAAATGGGGCTTTGAACTGGCAATTATCCGGGTCATGGAAAACTTCATACTCATTGACAAAAACGGCCAAGCCTTATCGCCGCGCAATTCATGGCAGATAGTTCCCGATATTTATTCCAACAAATGCGAACTATGGACGAAAAGGCAGATCGTCGAACTCGCCTCAACCATGTTGTTTACCTTTGCGGTAAGTTCAAACAGCTTCCGCTACATTCACACCATAGGCTACAGCCTGGGTAAGACGCTGGGAGAGAACAAACTGGACTTCCTGCCCTACCCTTACGGCTCCCGGAACGAAGGAAAATGAGGCAATGCCGGCAGACCGCAAAACCGTAATCGTAACCGGCGCCGGCCCGGCCGGTTTGACCGCCGCGCTAAACGCCGCCCGGCAAGGACACCGGGTAACGGTGCTTGAACGGCAGGAACGGCCCGGCCTGAAACTCCTCGCTTCCGGCGGCGGCCGCTGTAATGTCACCAACGTACTGAATGCTGAACAATTGAGCGCGGCCTTCGGGAGGCAGGGGCGCTTTACCCTCCCTGCCATAAAACTGCTGCCGCCGGAAAAACTTCGCGCCTTTCTCGCCGAAAACGGCGTCGAAACTGAAGTCACCGACGGTTTTCACGTTTTCCCGAAATCCGGCAGGGCAAGAGACGTCCTGGATATTCTGCTGCGGCTTTGCGCAAAACTCGATGTGCGGATAAAAACTTCATGTCAGGTCGAAAGACTGATCATAACTGAAAACCGGCTCCGGGGGGTGCAGACCTCCGCCGGGGATTTCCCCGCCGACTGCGTAATTATCGCCGGCGGCGGAAAAGGCTATCCCGGACTCGGCGGAGACGGCAGCGCTTACCGGCTGGCGGAACAGGCC
>JAQUOK010000600.1 GCA_028717165.1 Victivallaceae bacterium
GTTATTGCCGACCAGATTATTAAAAAATTTCAAGCCTCTTTTCAATAAATTGAATCAGGTGTATACTACGATCACCATTTCATGTCTACGACGGGCTCACCGGCAAGCTTATCACCGCGACCATCCGTCCCGGCAAAACACCCCGCACCGGAGAAATTATTGCCTTGCTCAAACGCATTGCCCGGCAAATACGCGCCCGTTTCCCCAACGCCGTGCTGATCTTCCGCGCCGACAGCCATCACAGCAAACCCGAAGTTCACGCCTGGTGTAAAGCCAATGGCGTTGAATTCGTGATCGGGCTCAGTCCGAACCGCGTGCTCAACCGGCAATTCGAATACGCATTCGAACAGGCCCGTCTCAAGTACAAAAAACTCGGCAGAGCCTGCCGGGGCTATGCTTCCGGATATTATGCCGCCGCTACCTGGGCATGTCCCCGCAGGGTAATATGCCGTATCAACGTTAACGACTCAGGTGAACTCGATGCCCGATACATCGTCACCTCATTCGAAGATACCGGGGCGAAATATCTTTACGAGGAAGTTTACTGTGACCGGGGCAACGCGGAACTTTTTATCAAAGACCACAAAAACGGCCTGAAATCAGACCGCGCCAGTTGCCACAAAGCCACCGCCAACCAGTTCCGCCTGTTTCTCCATTCCGCAGCTTACATGCTCATGCACGCATTGCGCGAAAAGCTACTTGCGGGAACTCATCTCGCCAATGCGCAGTTCGATACTATTCGCCTACGCCTGCTCAAATGCGCTGCGCGGGTCGAGGTCTCCACCCGGAGAATACTATTTCACCTGCCACAGCATTTTCCATGCAAAGACATCTGTCGGCGAATCAGCGACTTCTTCGCCGCACTGCGGATATAGAACCCGCCAAGCGGTCCCCGCCGCAAAGAAAATAGCGGGGGTAAGGGGGCGTTTGCACAAATTCCCGATTTTCACCCTGTCGGACTGAGATTTTCAAACAACCCGGCCGCCAATATCATCTTCTGGCTGCCAAACCCGGCGAAAAACGCCGGAAAATCAAATTTATGAATTATTCAGGTTAGCTCCTATTCCCCTGTTAATTCAATTGGGAACATTATTTACGGATAAAATTTCGGTTGATTCCTACCAGCCAATCAGAGAACCTAAAGGCTGGCACTGGCAGGGATTTCCAGATGGATTTGAGTTCATCATCAAGAAACCCGAGAAGACTATTGGAAAACCGGTTTTGGTTATCTCATTGAGTGATATTATCAGCCATGAACGGATTGTGAAAGTCATGGGTAAGGACACTTCGATTTGGGAGCTAACGGTTCCGGTAGATTATATAAACAATGATAATATCCGTAATAGCGCACAACTTTCCATGATGCGAACAAGTATTAGAAAACTTATGGTTCTGATTAAGGCAGCACATGGTTCTTCCACGCCACTTTCTGTTTTTCCGGCAATGGCGGTTTCCTGCTCCATAGAGATGGGGAGAGCAAGGATGCCGAAAGCAGACATGCCGTGGATTATTTATGACCAAAATAACAAAGAACAGAATTTTATTAAAACAATAACGATAGGAGATTACAAATGATTACCAACGAACCAAAGAAAGTCATTTTTGATAACATGATCAAACTGCTAGAACTTCCAGATTCAGCTTATAATAAAGCTAAGGAAAGATATGAAGACCTGGGCGAATGGTTTGACCGTAGTGATTCCTTAGTATCTCTTAACAAGCCACATATTTTCCCGCAGGGCTCGTTTCGGCTTGGCACAGCGATTCGCCCACTTGATGAAAAAGAAGAATATGATCTTGATCTTGCCTGTGAACTTAGGGAAGGTATCAGCAAGCATACTCATACGCAAGAAGCATTGAAAGAATTCGTTGGTATCGAACTCGAAGCCTACCGGGAAGCACGTGACATCAAAAAGAAACTGAAATCGAAACATCGCTGTTGGCGTCTTGAATATCAAGATGCGCTCAATTTTCATATGGACATTGTTCCATGTATTCCCGCTGATGAGAAACGCCGAAAGGCGATTCTCGCGTCTATTAGAAATTCCGGCCTGGATGAATATGTTGCAAGGGTGGCATCCCAGACAACTGTTTCTATAACCGATGATCGGCATGAGGGCTTTAAGCATATTTGTGATAATTGGAACATCAGCAATCCGGAGGGGTATGCGAAATGGTTTGAGTACAGAATGAATCCGCAGCAAGCCAAAATCCTTTTGGAAAAGGCCCAAGTAGATAATGTCCCTTTGTTTAAGAGAAAAACGTCATTGCAGCGAGTAATTCAGATTTTGAAACGTCATCGTGACAATTGGAGCAAAGATAATCCTGACTCCAAACCCATTTCAATCATTATAACAACGTTAGCGGGCAGAGCCTATAACGGCGAAACCAATATTGTCGTAGCTCTTGGAAATGTGCTTGAAAAGATGGGTGGACTAGTGAATTCAACTAAACCACGAGTTCCAAACCCAGTTGACCCAAATGAAGACTTTGCTGATCGCTGGTATAGACCTGATTGTTTACACTTGAGACTCGAAAATAATTTTAATGCTTGGCTTTTACAGGCAAGAAAAGATTTTCAACATCTTACATCTACTACGGATGCAAAGTTTATCTGTGAACAGATTGAAGAGAAGTTTTCATTGCGAGTTAATCAGTCGGAATTGGAAAAACAACTCGGAGTTAGTACAACCGTAGTTAATGTCATAACACCCAAAACTCATACGATCGACCGGAAAGATTCTGCGAGACCGTGGAAAAGAGGATAATTGAGAGTAAAAGGATTAAATAGCCTGAGCCAATTTTTGGACGATTATCCTGGTATGGCTACGGCGCCATGCTCGATTTTTGGTGTACGTCTACGCGGAAAATTTCAGTTCAAGGCCAATGTATCCGATAGTGATGAAATTGAAGATTCCTATAAGCTAGAGATTATTGTTCCGCATGAATTTCCTCAGG
>JAQUOK010000601.1 GCA_028717165.1 Victivallaceae bacterium
AAAATCAGCGACCTTGATTCACAGGAAAAATTGACGGTGTTTGAACAGCTTCTCAAAGAGCCGGCCATTCGCAGGAAAGCCGAAGCGATTGCGCTTGAACTCGTTTCCGAAGTCAGCGCCGAGGCGGTGGCGAATGATTTGTACTGTGCGCTTGGCTTCATCGACGTTGAGGAACTTTGGGATAATTCCGGAAAAACCCGTTACGGATATGTCGATGTGAACGATCTCGCATGGGAAATGTTCGAAGATGCCGTCAGCCCGTTTGAGGACGAACTCGAGCGTCTCGTAAAACTGAAAATGTTCAAACAGGCAAAGCTTTATTGCATGGGAATTCTCAAGGGGCTGTGGGAATATGAAAAGCACGGCAATGAATTTTCCGACTGGGTTCCCGATGCTCCCCGGGAATCAGCCAATAGCGTTTTTGAAAAATGGATGAAGCACGCGCCGGAAGAGGATATAGCTGAAATGGAACAGTTCAGGGAAACGTTGAAATCCGCCGGTTAAGCGGTCAAGCTTATTTGTCTGTAGCGTTATTAGCTTCGATTTGTGTTCAAATGCACAATGTCTATCTTATAAATATTTTTGCGGTTTAGCTTAATTACCCAAGCAATTCAGCTTTCTGTTTTTCCAGAGAGGCGAGTTTCCTCTTAAGGCTGTTTATTTTCCGGTTTATTTCCCGCAGTTTATGCTCGACTTTGTGCTCTTCCGCAACTTTGTCCCCGTGCAATTTTCTGGCTAATGCCTCGACTTCGATGCGAAGCACCCTGAAATACGGATTGCCATGAGCGTAATTTTGCCGGTACTGCAATTTTCCGCTTCTTATTGCGTCGAATATTTCTTTTTCCGTAAGGCCAAATTCCTTACAGGCATTTTGGTGGCTTAACGTTCCATTCGGCTTTTGCCACTGGGATTCCGACATTTCCTATATTCCCGTATAGTTTTTAAATTGAATTATTTTAACTCCGGCAACTCATTTACATTCAACAACAATTCTATCGATCTTGCCGCTCCGGGGGTTCTCCTTATCAATTGTTTTTCTTCCAGTTTTATTATCATCTGATGAACCGTGGGAGGAGTAACGCGAAAATATTTCCGCATATCCATTTCAGACGGAGCCATTCCGTTTATTTTCCTGAAATAGTATATGAAGGCTAAAAACTGTCCCTGTTTTTCCGTGTATTTTTTCATCTGAAATATTATCTTTTATTTCCGGCATTCGTCAAGCCAGAAATTCTTTTCCCAGTTTTTCAATTGTAATATCAAATTTATCGGCCATGGCGCCAAGCATCCTGTCCAGTGTTTTGAATTCCTTATTCGACTTGAAAGGCTGGCTTCCCACCTGAATAATGAGCGCTTCCAGAACCGCCGAGAGTTCACTGAACAGTATGAATTTGTCCGTACGCAGATTTTCAATATCGAAATCTTCCGATTTATCCAGGGCTCTTAAAAATGCCGTTTCCCGATCTTTGAGTTTCAGCAGCTCGTGCCGTATCTTTACGGATTCCATTGTCCGCAACTCCGCTTCCGTATTTCCGGCCTCATCCCACAATTCAGTCAGAATTTCATCGAAACGCTCCGCCAGTTCCGGATAATCATTCTCAATCCGCTCATCAAAACAGCGTTTTTTGACATCCTCAAGATCGCGGTTGAAATGGAGGGCGTCAAGCATATACCCAATTAGGATTTCTTCTTGCAGATCGAAGCCCATTATGCGAACCATGTCTGCAAATTCCATTTCATCCGGACTGTCAAAGTCCGGGAATTCATCGTATTCGGCTTCCTGCTCAACGGCGGCCAGCATATAGTCCTGGAGTTTCCCTTTTTCCCAGACAAAAACACGCTCGCCAAAAACCTGCAAAGCAAATTGTTCGCTGTCGCGCACCGCGTCCAGCCAACTGCAAGCCGGGCCTTTTAAAAGAGTTTTGCCGGCATAATAGAACGCAGCCGCGATCAAATCCTCGTTTTCAAACGGCCCGCCGACTTCTTTCCGGTGCTTGACCGCTTTCTTCAGGCCTGCCTCGAATTTCCCTTTCCACTTTGCCGCGCCGGTCGGGTTGGAAGACATCCGGGCAAGCGGCCAGGGTTCGATTTCGCATTCGCCGGCCTCGTAATCCCTGATCCGGACTTTTATGTAATCTCCGACGGCAAAATTGCTTTCGGCAATAAATGGCCCCAGATCAAGTCCACCCGCGACGACTGTCGATTCCGGTTTTGGCTCAAGCAGCCTGTCTATATCCAAATCCTCTATTGCGGTAATCGCTCCCCCGCCTGGGGTGTACAGGGAACAGCATATGTTAAGTTCCAGATAAGGCGTTTCAACTTGTTTGGGTTCCAGCTTTTTTCCTTTCCTGTCAAAAATCTTGATCACGCACGCGTCTTCTTCCGGAAAAAACGGCAGCAGGCGATGTCCTCGGAACAACACGGCGTTTTTAACTTCGAATTCCGTGGGCCGGATAAGAAATTCGGCGTTTTCAAAATAAGCTTCGCGGTTAAAAAAACGCATGGTCTTTTTGCCCGGCAAAATACCCATATCCGCATTCCCCAGCAATTCGTCCTCCAATTCCCAGTCATCATAATCGAAATCAAGAACATCGCTTATGTCCTTCAAGCTGAAACTGCCGTTTTGGCGGGTCAAGTCAAGAGATGCCTCATAGAGCAAATCCGCAAAATCCGTCTCGAAAACTGAATTCGCCTTCTTTATCATGATTTTACTTCTCCGGATACTTTTTTGCACATGCGTTGCCGCTCGAAAAGAAACCACAGAACGATAACGAAAATCAGCGTCGCCAGTGAAAGAAAAAATTTATTTTCGAGCATCCTGTGATATTCCGCTGAAGCTTCGTTGTAGCTGAAAGATGGAGAAACCCACCATATCATCTGGGTAAGCCCGGCAATGACAAAACTGAAACCGAACCATATCCATTTGCCGAAAAGAAGCGCCCCGGCAATTGTAAC
>JAQUOK010000602.1 GCA_028717165.1 Victivallaceae bacterium
TTTACTTCCTCGATATAAGCGGCGAGGAGCGCCATGGCGGTCAGCGCGGCTGAACCGATAGCGAAACCTTTCCCGGTAGCGGCGGTGGTGTTGCCGAGGGAATCCAGAGCGTCAGTGCGCTGGCGGACTTCCTTGGGAAGTTTTGACATTTCGGCATTGCCGCCGGCGTTGTCGGCGATCGGGCCGTAAGCGTCAGTCGCCAGGGTGATTCCCAGAGTGGAAAGCATGCCCACGGCGGCAAAACCGATGCCGTAAAGACCCATGCTGAAATTAGAGAAACCGCCGGCGAAACCGAAGGCGGCGATAATACCGATGACAATAGTGACTACCGGCATTCCGGTGGAATACATACCGGTTGCGAGGCCGTCGATAATTGTGGTGGCCGGGCCCATATTGGCCTGTTCGGCGATACCTTTAGTAGGCTGATATTCGGCGGAAGTGTAGTATTCGGTAGCCTGGCCGATAAGCACACCGGCGATCAGGCCGGCGACGACGGAACCGAAAATACCCCATGAAATAAAATCGAGATATTCGAGATACACCAGCGCGAGCAGGATCATGATCGAACTTCCGAGAGTTCCCGCCAGAAGGCTTTTCAAAAGCTGTTTCTGGCTGGCGCCTTCTTTGGTTTTCACCAGAGACATGCCGATAATTGAGAGCACGGTGCCGACACCGGCAACGATCATCGGAGCGGTTATGAGCTTAACCATGTTTTCCAGGCCTTTTTCGGCATACTGCTGAACGCCGACGGCGGCGCCGAGGGCGGCGGTGGCGAGGATTGAGCCGCAGTATGATTCATAGAGGTCGGCGCCCATACCGGCAACGTCGCCGACGTTGTCGCCGACGTTGTCGGCGATAGTCGCGGGATTGCGCGGGTCGTCTTCTGGAATGCCGGCTTCAACTTTACCGACCAGGTCGGCGCCGACGTCAGCGGCTTTGGTGTAGATGCCGCCGCCGACGCGTGCGAACAGGGCTTGGGTGGAAGCTCCCATGCCGAAAGTGATCATCGTTGTCGTAATATAAATATATTTAGTGGAAGCGCTGCAGTCTTTGGGAACCAGTTCCAGGCCGAGGAAAGACAGGCCGGTCTGCATATTTTCAGGGGAGAAGAACCATTGGTCAAGGACAAAATACCAGATACAGATATCGAGAAGTCCGAGACCGACTACTACCAGGCCCATTACCGCTCCGGAAGTGAAGGCGACGCGCAGGCCGCGGTTCAGGCCTTCGCTCGACGCCTGAGCTGTCCGGGAAGAAGCGTTGGTAGCTGTTTTCATGCCGATATAACCGCATAACCCGGAGAAAAATCCGCCGGTCAGGAAAGCTACCGGAACAAAAGGATTCTGAAGTCCGAAGAATGCCAGAACCGCAAAAATCACGAACAGAGCCATAAAAACGACAGTAACAACTTTATACTGGCGGAAAAGATATGCCATGGCGCCTTCGCGGACATGTCCGGCAATTTCCTTCATCAGGTCATTGCCTTCGTTGGCCTGCATCATCTTCTTATAGAAAATTACCGCGACAAGCAGTGCCAGGATCGCGCCTAACGGCGCGGCGTACCATTCGGTCGGTATGGTTTCAATCGGAAGCGGACTGCAGCTTGCGGCGGCGGCCGCGGCGGCGGCGTCTTCGGTCAACGGGACAGTCGGTGGAGCTTGAGCTGCGGCGCTGAACGCACCGGCTAACATTGCAATGCCCGAAAACATTAGTGAATTTTTCATAGTTTGCGAACCCTTTTGTTAATTAATTATAATTACGGGAATATATACATTTAAAAATCCTTAAAATACTTTCATTTTCAAGAATTGCAAGATTGAATTTATATGTTAAATTATGTTTTTATTTATTTACATTAATAATAATGCTAAAAAAAACGGAATCAGCAGATGAGCGACAAACAGGACTATCAGGTACAGGAATCGCCTGAAGATATTTTTTCACAGCGGGTTGCTAAAATCGACGAACTCAGGGAAACGGATATTCCTCCTTTCGGCAAGCGCTTCGACAATACGGAAAAAATAGCTGACGCCCGCGCGTCTTATAAAGAAAACTGCGAAAATGAACAGCCGGTCAGAATCGCCGGCCGCCTGATGGCGCGCCGGATAATGGGCAATGCCGTTTTCGCGGACGTAAAGGATAGTTCAGGGCGTATACAGCTTTTTATCAGCAAACAGATAATCGGGGCGGATAATTTCAGGAATTTCAAAAAACTTTTCGATATCGGCGATATTCTCGGGATTGACGGCGACTTGTTTGTGACCAGGACCGGGGAATTGTCGGTAAAAGTTAAGGAACTGACGCTGCTGAGTAAATCGCTGCATCCGCTTCCGGAAAAATTCCACGGTTTGACTAATGTTGAACAGCGTTATCGCCAGCGTTATCTCGACCTGATCATGAACGATGAAAGCCGGGATTTGTTCCTGAAACGTTTTCAGGTTATCCGTGAGATCCGCAAGTTCCTTGAGAACAAAGGTTTTCTTGAAGTCGAAACGCCGATGCTCCAGCCTATGGCCGGCGGCGCTTCCGCCAACCCGTTCAAAACTTATTATGAAGCCCTGAGTTCTGAAATGTATATGCGTATCGCTCCCGAACTTTACCTGAAACGCCTGCTGGTGGGCGGCTTTGAAAAAGTTTACGAGCTTAACCGCAATTTCAGGAACGAGGGGATGTCGCGCCGCCATAACCCGGAATTCACCATGATGGAAATCTATCAGGCTTACGGCGACTGCCGGACCATGATGGAACTGGTTGAGGAACTGATTACCACGCTGGCGCAGAATGTCTTCGGGACTTTGAAAATCCGGCATTCCAACGGCGTCGTGATCGACCTTACCCGTCCGTGGCGGCGGGCTCCGTACGCCGAGCTTGTCAAGGAAAAGGCCGGGGACGACTGGTTTGAACTTTCTCACGGGGAGCGGGTCAAACGTGCTAAAGATATGGATTT
>JAQUOK010000603.1 GCA_028717165.1 Victivallaceae bacterium
CGCCCGATACGGTCGAAGAACTGGAAAACATTTACAATTCGATTTTCAACAGCCACGTTACCCGGCAATATGAACTACCGGCATTCGATATCTATCCCGGCGCGGTCGGCCTCATCGATGGAAAGAAATTCGTCTTGAGGACGCATCAGAAGCGGGCGGTGAGCCGCTGCATCGAAGGAAATACGCTTTTGGCGCATTGCGTGGGAGCGGGAAAAACCGCCGTCATGATAACCGCTTCCATGGAACTGAAACGGCTCCGCCTGGCGACGAAAACGCTGATTGTCGTACAGAACGCGACCTTGCGGCAGTTCGCGGAATTTGCGCCCAAGCTTTATCCGCACGCCATGATCCTGATTGCCGATAAAAAAGACCTGGTGAAAAATAAACGCAAACGCTTTATGTCCCGGATCGCGGTTGGAGACTGGGATATCGTCATTATGGCGCAAAGCAGTTTCGATATGGTTAAAGACGATCCTGACCTCGTAATGCGCCATTACGAAAGCCAGCTTGCCGAACTGGAACAATTGATTGCCGAAAGCGACAACCACAGCACCATCAAGGATGCCGAACGCCAGAAAAAACAGCTTCTGAAAATGCTTGACAGACTCAACGATAAGAAAGTGGAGGAAGACATAATTTATTTTTCCGATCTCGGTATTGACGCGCTGATCATCGATGAAGCCCATGCCTATAAACGGAACTTCTTCCCGACGAAGATGCAGCGGGTCAAAGGACTGGACCGCGGGGTCAGCCAGCGGGCATTCTCGCTCAGTTTAAAAATCCGCTATATCATGGAAAAGACCGGCGGCCGCAACATTTATTTTGCCACCGGAACGCCGGTGACCAACACGATAGCCGAGTTGTGGAACATGGTACGCTATATCAGTCCGGCGACACTGGAAGAATTCGGGATTAAAACTTTCGACCGTTTTGCCTCGGTCTTCACCGGCACGGAAACCGCCTTGGAACTGGACGCCGCCGGACGTTTCAAGATGGTGCAGCGCTTCTGCAAATACAGCAACGTTATTGAGCTCTCGAAAATGTTCCGGACGGTGGCCGATGTGGTTTTATCCGACGATCTTACCGAAGTCGAACGCCCGCCGATCAAGGGGGGACATCCGGAACAGGTTAATATCCGGCGCGGTGAAGTCATCTCGCAATTCATGAATTATCTCTGCGATTTCTACGAGTGGTACGAAAACCGCTCGGACAAACGGGAGTTGTCGCATATTCCGCTTCTGATCTACGGCATGAGCCGCAAAGTGACGATTGACCCGCGCCTGATTGACCATCGTTTTAAGGATGATCCGGGCTCGAAGCTGAACGTCTGCACCCGCCGCATTCACGAAAAATACCATGAATACGCCTCCATCAAGGGGACTCAAATTGTCTTTTGCGACCTCTACCGCAACAGTTGTGACGGCAGGGAATTGTTCAATGCCTGGGAGGAACTCAAACGCAAACTTATCACCGCCGGAATCCCGGCACATGAAATCGCCATCATTGGTGATTACAATACCGACAAGCAGAAAGCCGACCTTTACGAAAAAGTAAATTCCGGCGAAATCCTGGTAGTGATCGGTTCCACCGCGAAACTCGGAACTGGCGTTAACATCCAGGAACGCCTGGCGGTCGCCCATCACCTCGACTGTCCGTTCCGTCCGTCGGACGTGGAACAGCGCGACGGCAGGATTATCCGTCAGGGGAATATTCTCGAAGAAGTCGAAATCATCCGCTATGGAATAGAACAGACGCTGGACGCCGGGATGTACGCAATTTTGGAACGCAAACAGAAATTCATCAATGACGCGATGAAAGGCCGCTGCGCTCGAACGTTGCAGGAGATCAACGACGACTGCGCCTTGGATTACGCGAGCTTCTCGGCCGCGATTTCCGGCAATCCGAAACTCAAACGCAAGGTGGTGATCGAAACCCGCCTGAAGGAACTGGAAGCTTTGGAGCGCCAGCACCGCCGCAACACTCGCCGCCGAAAGGATCAGGAAGCAAGTCTCAGACAGCGGATTCCGGCCATGCGGGAGGAAATTCCGGAACTGGAAAAATTTATAACGGCATACCCGAATCTCGAACTCGGTTCACTTCCGATCCGCTACGGAAACCGGGAACTTACAGGTACGCTCCGGGAAAAATGCGAGGTCTTGAACCGTTGCATCCGCAACGCCTATCTCGCGGCGGTCAAAGAATGCAGTTTCCTCAACCAGTCCGGCAGTTACATAATGGATGATTTAAGCATTGGTATGCTTGAAATACGCCTGGTCGCCAACGGAAAAATCACCGGTTACGGCAAACTTGATGAGTCGGAATCATCGGTTCATTATCAGATAAAAGGCTGGAATATGCCGCATCTGCAGGTAAAACTTCAGGGCGATATAGACGATGCCGAAAAACTGCTCTATGCGATCCGCAGGCTCGTTCAGGAAAAACCGGACGAACTGGCGAAAAACCGGAAAGAACTTGAAGCGAAAACCGCCCGTCTGGAAAAACTCCGGTCAACACCGGCGGATGAATTCAGCGCCGCCGCGGAAAAAAGCTCGCTTTCGGTCGAACTCGAACAGATCATTTTTGAACTCAACAAAACCAGCGAGGGCCAGCACCGCCGCTATGACTCGGAAGCTGAACCAAATCTAGCCGCTTATTTCCCGCAGCTGATCCAAAGTGCAAGCTTCGGAATCATGGAAATCCTTGACGGCAGCGAAGAAACCGAACCGGAAACGGCGCTTTGCGCCTGAAGCGGATAAAGGAATGAATTTTCCGGCAGCTTAAAGTAAGCCGGAAAATTCTCAAAAAAAATTAATTTAACCAAAGGAACTTTGTTATGAACACGAAAATCCCCGTTGCCCGAATCAAATGTGAAGCCGACCGCGCCTGCAACAAGGCCGATGACATGCACCTCCTGGCAAGCGTCAAAAATAGAATCG
>JAQUOK010000604.1 GCA_028717165.1 Victivallaceae bacterium
CCATAACGGGATTATCGACAACTATTTGGATTTGCGCAAACATCTGGAGGAAAACGGCTGTGTTTTCAAGTCGGAAACGGACAGTGAAGTCCTGGCGCATCTGATTCACCAGTGCTACGAAGGCGACCTGCTCCATGCCGCCGCCGCTGCCTGCAGAAAACTTAAAGGAACTTTCGGTTTCGCGGTTGTCTGTACGGACGTTCCGGACACGATCGTCGTCGCCCGCCGGGGCAGCCCGCTGGTTATCGGGGTCGGGAATAATGAAACCCTGATCGCCAGCGACGTCGCGGCAATCGCGGCTTATACCAAACGGGTGATCTTCCTGAATGATGACGACCTGGCTCTGGTTACGCCTGAAAGAATCGATATAAGGAATATTGAAAACGTTCCGGTTTCCCGTGAGATCGCGAAAATCGACTGGGATGTGGCAGCCGCCGAAAAACACGGCTATGCCCATTTCATGCTTAAAGAGATTTTTGAACAGCCGGAGGCGGTCGCAAATACCATTCGGGGGCGTTTCGACGAAACCGCGCTTACCGCCGTTCTGTCCGGACTGAACATGTCCCCGGCCGAACTGGCTTCGGTTAACCGGATAGTCATTGCCGCCTGCGGTACCAGTATGAACGCCGGTATGGTGGGCGAATATTATTTCGAGGACATCGCGGAAATCCCGACCGAAGTGG
Source organism: Victivallaceae bacterium (assembly GCA_028717165.1). Classification (GTDB taxonomy): domain Bacteria; phylum Verrucomicrobiota; class Lentisphaeria; order Victivallales; family Victivallaceae; genus JAHOYW01. The sequence goes on from JAQUOK010000604.1 coordinate 684, forward strand.
AACAGGCCGCCGAATTCCGCTACCGGAACCCGATAATCGAACCCCACACCATGGTGCTCGCGATAAGCCAGTCCGGGGAAACCGCCGACACTCTCGCCGCCGTGCGCGAGGCCAAAAATAAAGGCGGCATCGTCGCCGCGATAAATAATGTCGTCGGTTCGACGATCGCCCGGGAAACCGGGCGCGGGATTTACCTGCACGCCGGCCCGGAAATAGGCGTCGCTTCGACCAAAGCCTTTACCTGTCAGGTGACCGCGCTGCTCCTGATGGCCCTCCTGTTCGGGCGCAACCGCCGCCTTGAATATTGTGAGGGAAAAATCCTGATCGATGAAATAAAAGGTATTCCCGAACTGATAAAACAGGTTCTGGCGCGGGCCGGTGAGATTGAAAAGATCGCCAAAAAATACGCGCAGGCCGAAGATTTCTTCTTTATCGGGCGCGGCTGCATGTTCCCGACCGCCATGGAAGGAGCGCTGAAACTTAAGGAAATCAGCTATATCCACGCCGAAGGCTACCATGCCGCCGAACTTAAACACGGCCCGATCGCCCTGCTGGAGGAACGGGTCCCGGTGCTCGCCCTGGCAAACGACATTCCCGGCAAGGACAAGATCATCGCCAATATTCAGGAGTGCAAAGCGCGGAAATCCCCGGTTATCGCCACCGCTACCGAAGGCGATACGGAAATTCTGGAATTTACGAACGATATTCTGTGGATTCCCGGCTGTTCCCGTTTTATCGCGCCGATCCCGACGGTGGTGGCGCTGCAGTTGTTTTCCTACTATGTTGCCAGGGAGCGGGGCTGCGAGATCGACCAGCCGCGCAATCTGGCAAAAAGCGTTACCGTAGAATAGCAGAATAAAAGACTGACAATAATGAGATTCATATACAACTTTATATTTCCGCTGGCCTTTGTTTTCTTTGTTCCGGGAATGATCGTCAAACTGATCCGCCGCCCCGGATACAAAAAGACTTTCATGGAAAGGTTCGCGGTATTTTCGGCGGCGAGAAAAAAACGCCTCACGGCTTTTCACGGCGCGGTCTGGGTGCATTCCGTGAGCGTCGGGGAAGCCGTCATCGCTACGGCGCTGATCGGAAAATGGCAGCACGCGTACCCGGAAAGGAAATTCGTCCTTTCCACCACCACTACTACCGGGCAGGAGCTTGCGCGCAAAAAAGCGCCGGAAGGAGTGGAAGTTATTTACTGCCCGATCGATTTTATTTTTTTCGTCCGCAGGGTGATCCGCCTGATACAACCCTCGATGCTGGTAATTTTTGAAACCGAAATCTGGCCGAACATGATCGTCGAGGCAAAGAAATCCGGCGCTAAAGTCGCGCTGGTCAATGCCAGGATGTCCGACCGCTCCGCGCGCGGTTATTACTGCTGGCGGCGTTTCTTCCGCCCGGTGCTGAACAAATTCGATCTTATCGGCGTCCAGACCCGGCAGGACCTGGCACGCTTTGCCGCGGTCGCCCCCGATGCCAATATTCAGGTTACCCACAACATGAAATTCGACCAGCAGGTACCGGAAGGTTTTTCCCCGGTTGACCTAAGCGCCTATTTCGGCGCCGGCGAACATCAGATACTGCTGGCGGCCAGCACCCATCCGGGCGAGGAAAAGCTCATTGCCTCGGTTTTTTCCGGTCTCAGGAATGAATTTCCCGGCCTGCGCCTGGTCATCGTGCCCCGGCACGCGGAACGCGGCGGCGAAATCGCGAAAATTCTTAGCGAACTGCACCTCTCATTCCGCCGCCGGAGTGAAGATGACGGTTCTGAAAATAATGACGTTGATGTCCTGCTGGCGGATACTACCGGTGAAATGCTTGCCTTTATGAAGGCGGCGGACCTCGTTATCATGGGCAAGAGCCTGGCCGGGCATACCGAAGGCCATAATATTATTGAACCGGCCCTGCTGGGCAAAGCGATCGTCTGCGGAAGTGAACTGAGAAATTTCCGCTTCATATTAGACTTTTTTAAAGATAACAACGCCTTGATTACAATTGACTGTGACGAGCAGCTTGCAGATGTTCTGAGGGAGCTTTTCAGCGATAAAAAACGCAGGGAAAAACTGGGATTGAAGGCACAGCAGGCAATTGCTGTTCAACGAGGCGCTACCGATAACACCATTAGATCCCTGGAGGCAATATTTTGATGCAAGTAACCCAGATGGCCCGCGCCCGTGCCGGAGAAATAACTCCGCAGATGACGGCGGCGGCTGAAAAGGAACTGGTTTCTCCGGAATTTATCCGG
>JAQUOK010000605.1 GCA_028717165.1 Victivallaceae bacterium
CTGACCAACCCCGAAGAACGCAACGCGCAGGTGCATCACAACCTGAAAATCCTTGATTCGCGCCTGAGCCACCGGCTGATGGCCCGGAAAATACAACCTTTGATCGAAAATATTTTTTTCAGGAGATAGTTCCCATGACTCTTCCGGATATTTTAACCGGACTGTACGGCGCGGGAACCGCCGCCGAATATCACAGGAAAATCCAGAGCAGGATAAGCGACTTCAGAAAAAAACATCCCGCTGAAAACGCGCCCGGGCCTGACGAAAGTGACGCCGTATTGATAAGTTACGGCGACATGACCGGAAGCGGCGCGCCCGGAAATCCGCTGCGGACGCTGGAAAACTTCCTCCGCGAATACGCCGCAGACATTATTTCCACAGTCCATATTCTGCCGTTCTTTCCTTATTCGTCCGACGACGGTTTTTCGGTCATCGACTACCGCGAAGTAAACCCCGCACTGGGAAACTGGGACGATGTGGAAGCGTTTACGAATAATTTCAGTCTGGCTTTTGACGCCGTTTTCAACCACATATCGCGGCAAAGCGACTGGTTTCAGGGTTTTCTGAAAAATGACCCCCAATATGCCGGCTGGTTTATAGAACCCGGCGAAGATTTCAATTTTTCCCGGGTTTTCCGTCCCCGTGCTCTGCCGCTTTTTCATAACTGCGAAGACATCGGCGGTAAGATCCGCCGCGTCTGGACGACTTTCAGTGAAGACCAGGTTGACCTGAATTTCAAATCACCGGAACTCATGCTGGAACTGATCGACATTCTGCTGCTTTACCTTGAAAAAGGCGCGCGGATCATTCGCCTGGATGCGATCGCCTTCTGCTGGAAAGAATCCGGCACCGCCTGCCTGCACCGGCAGCAGGCACACCTGATAGTCAAACTTTTCCGCCGGATAGCCGAGGAAGCCATGCCCGGCGCCCTCATCCTGACGGAAACCAATGTCCCCCACCTGGAAAATATTTCTTATTTCGGCGACTGCGATGAAGCCGATATGGTCTATCAGTTTCCTTTGCCGCCGCTGACCGCGCAGGCCATACTGCGGAATGACGCGACGGCCTTAAGCAACTGGGCGGCAAAGCTGGAGGAACCGCCGGGAGGCTGTACGTTCCTGAACTTTCTCGCCTCCCATGACGGTGTCGGCCTCCGTCCGTTAAGCGGCCTCGCGCCCGACCGTGAATTATCGTTTCTGGCCGGCGAATGCCTGCGCAAAGGCGGTAAAGTCGGTTACAGGAACAATCCTGACGGTTCGCAAAGCCCGTACGAACTGAACATAAATTATTACAGTCTGCTGCAGGAACCTGGTGAAGCCCTGAAACTCTCCGTCCGTAAATTCATTCTGGCGCAGGCGATAATGCTCTCCATGCCCGGTATACCGGGGATTTATTTCCACAGCCTCTTCGGTTCCGAAAACTGGACGGAAGGCCTGCCCGAAAACAGCGAAAACCGCACCATAAACCGGGAAAAAATCCCCGCCGGGATTTTAAGGAAGGAACTGGACTCTCCCGGTTCCCGCCGGAAACTGATTTATGAGGAGTACAGGAAACTGCTGCTTACCAGGAAACGCCATCCGGCTTTTCACCCGAAATCAGGTTTTAAAATCCTCAGGCTTCTTCCCGAACTATTTGCCGTAATAAGAGGTACGCGGCAGGAAAAAGCGCTTCTGGCGCTGTTCAATGTCAGCGGGGACACTGTCGAATTATCCGTCAAGGATCCGGCAATCCCGCGACAGCTGTATTCCCTGTTCGGCAGGAAAGTCATCCGTTCCGATAAAATAAGCCTGGAAGCTTTCGAATTTGACTGGCTGGCCTGCCGTGCGGGGTGAATGCCATCTTTGCCAAGGGGGATTATAAAGGGGGATGGTGTGCATTCCCCAAAGCTTGCAATAAAAAACCGGCGTTTGACAAAATAAGTGACTGAACTCTAATTATTTAAAAGGTTTTTCAGTAACGACTATTTAAAAGGGGGGCAGTAACGACTAATGTAGCTTAAGCGTCTTGCTTAAGCAGAAACACACAGCCTGCGCAGAGTGTGCTACATTGAATTATTAGAGATACCTTAAAACTTAATTAAATTTTTCTGACGCTTTCCGCAAAAATCAGTTTCGGCCGGAAAACTTTTTGTCTGGCTTCAAAATCTTTTTTACCGGATTTCAGGGCTTCCATGATCAGTTCTCCGGCGCTGATTCCCAGTTCTCTCTTCCATTGCTCAACAGTAGTCAGGCGCGGCCGGGTAAATTGTACGAACTCCATATTGTCATAGCCCACCACCGAAAAAGCTTCCGGTATATTTATGCCTTCCACCCCGGCAAGATTATAAAGCTCAAGCGCGATATAGTCACTGAAACAGAACACCGCGTCAAAATTCCGATCTTCCTTGAGAAAATCCCTGGCCGCAGCAAACGGGCTGTATTTTATCCCGGCCGCACTTAAAACGGCGGCGAAAGCGAGTTCTCTCGGAATATTCCTTTTGCCGATATAGGCGATCTTCCTGTGCCCGTTTTCCAGCAGACATCCGGCAGCAAGCTCGCCGCCGAGGTAATTGTCGTTAAACACCCCGGAAATGCCGGCGACCCGCTGGTTGACGGTTACTACCGGCATCCGTTTCTGCAGTTTCCGCAGGAAATCATGATTGTCTTTCCGGTCCGGAAGAGTGCTGATCAGCAAACCGTCGATACCTTTGTTAAGCATAAATTCGATTGCCGTCAATTCCCGGACCGGGTCTTCACGGGAAACGGAAAGAATCATATGATAATCGTCTCTGGCGATCACTTCCTCTATGCCGCTGAGAATATTCAGCCAGAACGAGGTTTCAATATCACTGCTGACGATCATGCCGAGCAGCAAGGTGCGTTTCGAAGCTATCGCGCGGGCATGGATATTGGGCACGTAACCAAGTTCGCTGACGGCTTTCCCTATGCGT
>JAQUOK010000606.1 GCA_028717165.1 Victivallaceae bacterium
GGATTGTTCTGAAATGCCGCAAGCGCGGAAACCACCATTTCTGGCGCGGAAGTTCCGAACCCGACAATAACCATCCCGATCAAAAGCGGCGGCATGCCGAAATGCCGGGCAGTGGAAGCCGCCCCTTCGACAAAACGGTCGGCACTCCATACCAGAAGCGCAAAACCGGAAATCAAAGCAAGCAACGCAAGTATCATATCTTTTTGTTTTAACCTTTCACTAAATTAATCTTCCCAGATGGGGGTGTTGCATTCATCGCAAATTTTGGTCGGACCAAAGATCATCATCAGCCACATAGGCAGCCACAAACCACACGAAAACAAAGTGATGATAAACTGAACAAAATGGTTGACTTTATCATGATGATAACTTACTTCCTTATTGCATTTATTGCAAAAAACAATCTTTTTCTTTTCCATAATTCTCTCCAATATATTTGCCTCAACTGAAAATCTCGCAAAGAAGTACATTTACCGCCAAGCAATTTTCAAGAGGGCAGTGAATCTGTTGCGGTCATGAAACCATAACCGTTCATAGCTTAAAAACACCAAAATGAATAATCTTCTATTTTTCGATTGTTCCCGATGTTGAATAGGAATATTACCGAAAAATTAAAGTGTTTTTCTACACGCAGGAGAGGCGCGGGGCGCGGAAGGAGGGATAGGTATTGTAGTAAAACTATTATGCAAAAGAGCATTCGGGCTGCAATGCCGGAAAAAATTATTATCAAAGTATTCACTGTTAAACGAGAAAATCAAGTCGTAATGAACGTCATGCTTTGAATCACGTCTCTTCCCGAATGTATCTGATAAAAAAACGACATTTGCCGGAGCAAATATACAAAGGGAAACATTTTGGGAATCATTCGGGGTATCGGGTTTTTGTTGTCCAAAATTGTTTTGGCCCCAAACCGCAAAGGCAAAAAGAAATAACAGCAGCACTCCCACAAAACCATTTTTACAGATTGCTTTCATAAAAAATATTCCTTTGCTTATACTCGTATAATATAACATCGGAAATTACATGTTGCAAATCCTTTAGCTATAGTGAATCTGCACGGACTAGAAAATAATAAAAGAGAATATAAATTTTCTGTCGTTTGGGATGAAGTTTATTAATTCTTAATTTGTTAATTTATACTGTTCGAACTATATTTATATTTTGATTTAAAGAATTCATCTATAACCACGGATAATTTTATACATGTCCAGTATAGCCAATGATATTATACTGGTAATTCTTGCCGGATTGCTCGGGGGAATCGCCGCTAACAGTTTTCGGCAGCCGTTGATTATCGGATATTTGCTGGCGGGTATTTTCATTGGACCGTTTACTCCCGGAATTACAGTTTCCAGTCCGGATGCCATCGGAATGCTGGCAGATATCGGTGCAGCATTGCTGCTGTTTACTTTAGGACTGGAATTCCCACTGAAAACTCTTAAACCGATTCGACGGATAGCTCTCTGGGGGACATTGATACAGGTTGTCTTCACTTTTTTGGCTGCGAGCGCTTTCTGGTACGGGCTTAATCGACAGTTTATGCCGTCATTATGGTTTGGAACAGCCCTGCTTTCTTCAAGTACTGCGGTGATTTTAAAAACTCTATCTAACCGGCATTTGGAAAAATCGCTTTCTGGCCGGGTAATGCTGGGAATGTCCATAATACAGGATTTGACGGTAATCCCGGTAATGATCGTTATTATGAACTGGAACAGTGTCGAAAGCGTTTGGTTTGCGCCATTTAAACCAATTATTATTGCGCTTGTCTTTATTTTGGTCATGTGGTTTATCGGTTCAAGGTTGTGCAGTTATCTTTTCGCTGAAATTGCGCGTATAGGTTCCAGAGAGCTTTTTCTGATGTTTACCCTGGTGGCAGGCTTGGGAGTCGGTTACCTGACACAGGAGGTGGGAATTTCGTATGCATTCGGAGCGTTTATCGCAGGCATGGTGATTAGTGAATCGGAATATTCTCACAAGGTAATCAATGATCTGACTCCTCTACGGGACATTTTCGGCTTGGTATTTTTCGTTTCGGTGGGAATGCTCCTGGAAGTCGGATTTCTACGAGAAAACTGGAAGCTAATATTGGCAGTTGTTTTGTCTGTAACTTTTGTTCGAGGCATATTTCTTGCGCTGATCAGTTATGGCTTCGGTTATCGCAGGATTGTTCCGCTTGCCCTGCTGCTTGGCATGCTGCCAATCTCCGAAATAGCTTTTGTTTTGGTTCGTATGGGTAGACAATCCGGCGCAATTGATACTTATCTGTATAATTTCATTTTGTCCGCAACAGTTGTCTCCATGCTGATCGGTCCGTTTTTATCCGGGCTTACGGCCCCTTTATACCGATTGTATCTGGCTCTGTTTTTCAGTAGTAGTCCGATTGAGGCAGCGAATTTCAATCCGGAAGAAGACTCATGTCATCCGGTGATTATTGTCGGGAATAATTATATTGAGCTTCTGAGTGCTGTGTTGGTCACCTGTAAGTTCGATATGGTAATTATAACTCCGGTACACCAGGCATTTATACATTTACGCAAACAAGGTATTCCGGTGATTTACGGAGCCCCTGACCAACCTGATATTCTGGAGGCGGCAGGGGTTACGCGTGCCAGGATGCTGGTTGCCGCAACCGGTAATTATCCTGAAAACAGAAGGATAATTGAAGTCGCCCGCAATCTGAATCCAGATATAAAAACTCTGTTACAGGCCGACAGCGCTGAGGAAGCTGAACTTATGACCGACATAAAGGTTGATGAAATCATTATTCCGCAACGCGAAGCGGAAGTTGAAATGCTTCAACAAACGTTAAATCACTTAGGCGTCGATAAAAGATGGATTGTACATATAAGGGATTCGGTTCGTAAGCTGGACCGTTCAAAAAACATAAATCCGGACATGATTGATAAACCTGCGGCAATACTTGAGC
>JAQUOK010000607.1 GCA_028717165.1 Victivallaceae bacterium
CCACACCGGCCTTTTTCAACTGGCAGGCGCCGGACGGCAGCGCTGTTTTCGTTTTCAAATTACAGGATCACATGGGTTATGGCGCGTTTCAGGGCGCACGTAACGCTCTGGAATCAAACATGTTCAATGATCGTAACGAGGCTATGCAGGAAGCCCGCCGGAGTCTGAAAAGCTATATCGAACACGAAATTGGCCGGACAAATGGCAACACGCTGTGCCTGATTGATTCGCTCGATCACAAGAAACCGGCCAAAGATGCGCCGGCTTATGTGAAAATGATTCATGAGTTAGCGCCAAATGTTTCCGCTAAACATTCGACTCTGCCGGAATTTTTTAAAGATGCCCGCCGGAATGCTGCCAATGTACCGATCTGTACCGGCGAACTGCGCGAACCATCCAAAAACCGCAATAATTATCTCTGGCTGATCCCAAACTGCCCTTCGGCGCGCGTCCGGATGAAACAGGCCAACGACGCCTGCCAGACTCTGCTGGAACGCTGGGTCGAACCGCTGATGGCGATGACCAATTTAACGGAAGAAAAATTGCCGGCAAGTTTCCTGAAAAATGCCTGGAAGAATCTCCTGCTCAACCATGCCCATGACAGCATCTGCGGCTGTTCGCTCGACCAGGTGCACCGTGACATGATGTTTCGTTACGATCAATGTCGTACGCTTGGCAATCAATTGCGTAACAAAGCCTTCGGTCTGCTGACGATGGCTTGCGCCGAACTCGCCCGGGACAAGGACGAATTTACCGTTGTAATTGCCAATCCTCTGCCGTGGCCGCGGCACGAAGTCGTGAAATTCAACGTTAATCTGTCGCTGGATTTTCCGACGGTTTTCACGGAGGGGTTTGTCGGCTCGCAGAACATAAAATCCTTTACGCTATGGACAGCCGACGGAAAGGAAATCCCGTATCAGCGCCTGAGAATCGTGCCTCGCACACAAGAGCGCACGGCTTTCGCGCAAGTCGAAAATCAGGGCGGCGACGGCGAGTTCACGCGCTACGAAATTGCGGCCGAACTCGAATTGCCGGCTTTCGGTTTTACTGAAATATTGGTAAAACCCTGTCAAACACCTTACCGGCTGATGGACAGTCTGCGTACCGGACCGAACAGCGCTGCCAACGAGTTTCTGGCGATTGCCATCGAATCCAACGGAACTCTGACTCTGACTGATAAAACCACCGGCGAAACTTATCGCGACTTGCTGACTTTCGAGGATAAATGCGAGATCGGCAGCGGCTGGTTCCATTCGCCGACAGTTGCTGACGAATTCGTACTGTCATCCGCCAGCCCGGCGCAGGTTTCCGTCATGCACGACGGCCCGCACCAGGTAACTTTTAAAGTTGTCCTAACGCTGAATGTACCCCTGCGCTACGACCGCCAGCAGGAACAGCGCTCGGCCGCACGGATTGATTTACCGATTACAAATTATATCACTTTGCGGAAAAATTCCCCGACGGTCGAAATTGAAACCGTGATCGACAACCGCGCTGAAGATCATTGCCTGCGCCTGCTGCTGCCGACTAACATCAGTGCCAAAAGCTATCTGGCGCAACATCCATTCGATTTTGTGGAGCGTGATATTCGTCTGAATCCCGAGACCGCCCGCTGGCAGGAAGTCGAACTGACCGAAAAACCTTTCCAGCATCTGCAATCTATCGGTCACGGCAAACGCGGCCTGGCTTTTCTCTCGGGCGGCGGATTGCACGAAGGCGGCGTGCGCGACGATCAGCGTCGTACGATGCAGGTGACTTTGTTACGTTCTTTCCGGCGCACTTTCCTGACGGCCGGCGAACATGACGGTCTGGAACCCGGCGAGATTGTCCATCGCTTCGCGCTGATGCCGTTCGCCGGAGAATTAAACCGCGCGGACGCTATGCAAAAAGTTCAGGAACTGCAAGCCGGTCTGCATACCCGCCAATCCGGTAAAATCTCATCCGGCTATCCCCGGCTGACCGGTAATCAATCAAACCAAAGTTTTATCAGGATGCAGGACAATCGCCTGATCCTCTCGGCCATCAAAGCCGCCGAAAGCGGTGACGGTCTGATCGTGCGCCTCTGGAATCCTTCCAATGAAAAATGCACGGAAACACTGGAATTCTTCCGCAAGCCGAAGTCCATCGTCTATACTCAATTATCCGAAGACGATTTGCCGACGATTATCAAGCCGAACGGCAACACCGTCAGCGTGGAAGCCGGGGCAAGGAAGGTGGTGACGATGAGGGTGAGATTCTGATAGAATTAAAAAGGATAGTATTCCCTTTTGATTTTAAATTAAACATAAAAACCGGGTTTTATGTTTTTTACTTACCGCTTTTTCGTCTTCATCTTCAGCGGGAAGCCATATTTATGTCCGAATAGTCAGCCAGGTGAATCCAAAGGCGGCAATGCTGATTGTCTCGCTTAAACTGATTTTCTCGCCGGTGAACAGGTTTTGTAATGACCCGTAATTGACCGGAAGCGCCCGGACGGGAATCCGGAACCAAATGGTTTGAGCCGACAGGTTATGAATCGTCAGGATGGTCGATTTTTGATCGGGTGTCGCTCTGAGAACTGCAAACAGTTGTTCGGTCAGAGTAATGATTTTTGCCGGACAGTAGGGATTGAAAGCCGGCTGACTTTTTCGGACGGCGATTATATTTTTCAATTCCGAAAAAATGCGGGCGGTCCGGCTATGCGGATCGGTCAGTTCATTTTCCAACTCCGGCAGGTTAAATTTCCGTCGGTTGACGGCCCGCTTTAGCCCGGTTTTTTCCACAGCCGGGCGGTCGCTGGAACTGCCGAAAAGGGTGTGATAATAGAGCGCCGGAATACCCGGCATGGCCAGCAGAATCGCCTGCGCCGTGATGAAGCGCCGGATGTTGGCGGCTTCATCCAGTTCCGGTTCGGCCAAAATATCGAATAAGGTAATATTCA
>JAQUOK010000608.1 GCA_028717165.1 Victivallaceae bacterium
GGGATTGGAATGGCACAGTTTGGAATACTTCTCCAGCCGCCTTCTGCTGCCGTTGATCAGCGCATAATATTCCGGATGCTTATCGTAATATTTATTTCCGACAACCATCGTGCTGCTATGGCCGCCCTGCCCCTTTATACCGGCCCCCAGGCCGTTGCGCCGTCCCCAGAGTACCATTTTATCTATGGATTTTTTGCCGTACAATCCTCCCCGGTTATAATACGAATAACGCAGCGGGAGCGCAGGCCCCTCGATTTTATCCATATAAGGGACAGATACCGATTCTCGCCGGGGAATGATCTCGCCCGACTTTCCCGGCCATAACCAGCGAACCCCTGAAAAACGCCTTAAAAAATTATAAACCGCATACATCGTCGGCGTTTTAGTTACGAAACATTTCGCATACGGATCACCGGGCTCATCCCGTCCCAGCAGAAATATTTTTCCCGGGACAACTTTGATTATGAACTGTTCCGGTTTAAGGCTGGCCGTCGACAAACCGGCAGTCGCCTCGCTCTCTCCGACATATATGAGAATGTCTTCAGCAGTTGGTTTGTCAGAGGCTCCGGCAATCTTCACCCGGCAGTTTACGCTGTTTTTAAGACATCGTACCAGATCGTCTGCCGCAATCGCCGCCGAAGCTGCCGGCGACTTTCCCAGGATGACCAGCACTGAACTTTGCGGGGTAATTTTCAGGGACGGTTTTTCCGCGGCCAGCAGATTTTCCGGCACCCACAAGGCAAAAACAAGCAATAACCACACAATATATACGCTTTTCAACTTATACGCTCTCAATTTAGTTGTTGACAACCTGTTTAAACAAGAACCCGGCGCTGACAGCAAACCTTTCAGCTAAAAAAATTCTGCGGCATTAATATAATGAGGAATCAATACGGCAGCAGATTATCAGGAAGGACTTTTTTAGTGTAAACCACATGGCCGTCAAAATGCAGCATATTCAGCCCGTTTAAATGCCGGGGAGCCACATTACAGGGCAGGTCACTGTAATCATAGAGATTACTTTTGCCGGTGTTGCTCCCGTAGTATTCGACGAACCCGTTACGTACCTGTTTCTGTGAATCCAGCACGGAAACCTTGATGGAAGGCGAGGGTATCCGCGAAGATTTGTAATTTACCTGTTTACTGGAATTGGAGTAACTTGTTTTACGTTTGTCATAACTGCCGTCCGCAAAATAACCGGGCACGACAAAAGGATCCTGGTCGGCAGGACAAACCGGAATGTCGTTCAGGGAATCAGAATAATTGACTGAAGCCTGAAGACCGAGATAGGAATGAAGGAGCTGCCAGATATAATAAGAGTTTGTCATTTTGGGAAAATATTCTTCGTTATCGTTACAGTACATTAACAAGGCCGTACCTATTTGTTTTAAATTACTGGTACAGGCTATCGCTTTGCTTTTTTCTCTGGCTTTACTCAGCGCCGGGAGCAGCATTGAGGCGAGAATCGCAATGATCGCGATCACAACGAGGAGTTCGATGAGTGTGAAAACGCTTTTCGATTTTTGTTTTGAGCTCATAGCCGTAACCTCCATTGATATTCATTTCCGGATTCGTAACAAAATCAATCATGTATAATACATTTGCGAATGCTTTTCTATATAGTATTATACACTAATAAAGCCATTTGTCAAGACTCAGGCGGTAAATATTTAGAAAAACAAATTTTTTTACTGATTTTCAACTGTTTTACAATTGACTTTACGCTCCGGTAAGTGTATAATACATTAACGGGGACAGTTCAAATAACTAAATGCGGGAACAATATGAAACAAAACAGCAGTCAGTTTGCCAGAGCCCGGCAGGGAATTATTTCCCATATCCGGCAGAACAGACTCTCCGGCGGCGACAAACTGCCCTCTATCCGGGCTTTTGCCGGCGAATTTTGCATAAGTCCTTTAACCATCCAGAAAGCCATCGGGAGTTTAATATCGCAGGGAATCCTGACCGCCAAAGTCGGTTCCGGAACTTATGTCGCGCCCTCCGGGAAACGTTTATACGGTGACCGGGTTATAGGAATATTGATGTCGCCGTTCCTGACTATCGAGAATAACTTTCTCAGTGAAATATTCCAAGGGATTAAAACTTTCCTTGACGAGCGCGGTTACCGGGCCATACTTATGCAATACAGCTCAGGCGAGATCGAAAAAGAGGAAATAGCCGCGCTGGATGCGATATTACAGCAAAAAATAAACGGCATGATCGCCAATTTCAATTCTCCGGCCGATTCCGTTTTATGGAGCCGTCTGGAACAGGAAAATATTCCGCTCGTCTGCGTCAACAACCTGAGTCAGAAACATTTGTTCTGCGGGGTAACGACCAACAATTTTGCGGGGGGAATACTGGCGGCGAAGACTCTTTATGAATATGGTCACAGAAACATCGCCATTGCCGCGAATAATATCCGGACTCTGTCCGTCGATGAACGGATAAGCGGCTTTAGAGACTACCTGAAAAACTGTTCGGTGGAAATTGATCCCGCTAATCTCTTATTTATAAGGCCGGGCCACTCATTGGCGCAAGAGGTCGGGTGCTGCATAGACGCACTGCTGCAAAACCGCAGGCGGCCAAGCGCCGTTTTCGCCATTAACGACGGGATTGCGGCTGAATTCATATTGCAGTTGTCTGAGAGAAAAGTCAGAATACCGGAAGAAATTTCCATCATCGGTTTCGATAATAACGATGTCTGCCGCTTTTTGACCCCGCAGTTAACTACCATCAGGCAGCCCGCTTATGAAATGGGAAGGCGGGCGGCGGAAATAGTGCTCAACCTGATCGATAATAAAAACAGTTCCGAACTGCTGGAAGTATCCCTGAAACCGGAACTGATTATCCGCAATTCGATAAAAAAAATTACCCCGGACGTATAACCGGGAACATGCCGTCAGCCATGCCTG